>CAYSXM010000345.1:0-5401 GCA_964434905.1 uncultured Pirellulales bacterium
CCAACATCGTTCCCATGCGCGGCGCAATCATGGCCGCCCCCTTGGCCAAACCAGTCAACCGTACGTTCCGCCCCGGCAAACGCACCTCGCGCGTGGCGATCTTGGTCACCGTGTCGGTGGTCATCATGCCCCGGGCCGCCGCCTCGAGCGACGCTTCATCGTCCCCCAACTGCGCGGCCGCCGCGGCAATGCCCGCGGCAATTTTGTCGACCGGCAGAAAATTACCAATCACTCCGGTCGACATAACCAGCGCCCGCTCCGGCGTGGCGCCGCAGGCGGACGCCGCCAATTGGGCCATCTGGCGTGCGTCGGCATCTCCCCGCGAACCGGTGCAGGCATTGGCGTTGCCCGAGTTGATCACCACCGCACGAAAGCCGTCGCCTGGGGTCAAAGCGCGGTCCCAGGCCACCGGTGCAGCAAACACCAGGTTCGTCGTGTAAACCCCCGCCGCCGCCGCAGGTCGATCCGAAATAATCAACGACAGATCGGGCTTCGTCGGGTTGCGTTTGACGCCGCAATGCACACCCGCCATGCGAAATCCCTGCGGTGGCACCAGCGACATGGCATTCCTTAATTCAATAAGGTGCGAAAACCAATCGACACTTTCTTGGGGCGATCGCGCCCAGCACAAGGCGGGCGCCCGCACCCCACTTCCCCTTGATCACCTACACGATCAATGCGGTGGTCTCTGGAAAACCGTACATCAAATTGAAATTCTGCACCGCTTGTCCCGCCGCCCCCTTGATCAGGTTGTCGAGGCAGCTCACCGTGATAATCCGGTCGCGCACTCGCCGTACGGTGACGTCGCAATAGTTCGTGCCGCTGGCGTCTTTCGTGGCCGGCAAGTGATCAACCACCCGCACAAACGGTTCCCGGGCATAGAACTCCCGGTACAGACTCAGCAGTTCGGGCTCATCTATCGACCGGGTCGGCCGTGAATAGGTCGTCGTCAAGATGCCCCGGTCCATGGGAATCAGATGCGGCGTGAAAATGATGCGCACGGGTTTTCCGGCACAATCCGTCAGCGTTTGTTCAATCTCCGGCGTATGTCGGTGCCGCCCTACGTTATAGGCAGACACACTCTCGTTGCACTCAGGAAACAACGTCGTCAGCTTCGGTTGGCGCCCAGCGCCCGATACGCCACTTTTGGAATCGACGATGATGTCCTCGCGGTCGATCAAATCCCGGGCCACCAACGGCGCCAGCGCCACGGCCGCCGACGTAGGGTAACACCCCGGGTTGGCCACCAGCCGTGCCTCTCGAATTCGATCGCGAAATAATTCCGGCAGGCCATACACCGCGTCGGCCAGTCGCGCCGGGTCGCGGTGCGGTTCGCCGTACCAATCGGAAAACACCGCCGGGTCGCGCAACCGATAGTCCGCGCTCAGGTCGATCACCCGGGCACCTGCCGACAGCAAGTGCGGTACGACATCGGCCGTCACTCCGTGCGGCAGGCAACCAAACACGCACTCCGCCCGGCTGGCCACCGCAATCGGACCCAGGTCGGCGCAACGCAAGTCGACTCGGCCCGCCAGCGAAGGGTGGATCGATGCCAGGTGCGGGCTCCCTTCCTGGCGACTTGTGGCCACGGCGATTTCCACGCTCGGGTGGCGCAGCAAAATCTTGATCAGCTCCAGCGCTGAATAGCCGGTCGCTCCTAGTACGGCAACTTTGATCATCGACAGACCACCTTGCGCAAGACTTGCTCACCACCGGGAACGGCCCACCCGCGGCCCGCTGATTACCGACCGCCGGGCGAGAAGCAGTATAGAAATGCGGGTTGGTTTCCGCCAAGGTCGCCGCGCCACGGCACGGCGATGATCACCAGATGCCAGCCAGCCGTACCAGCCAGACGCCCGCTCGACGCACGTGGTTCGCGCAGCACAAAGCAGCCGGTTGAAGAATTCCACGGGCTGCGTCATCGCATGGATGCGATGTCAGAATTGCGACGCAAGTCGTTGTTTCGCGAGCCGCGCGGAGCTGTGCTCCACACTTGGCGAGGTTGAAAAATGCCACGATGGCATCTTTTAACGAACGCATAGCAGCCAGCGCGCAACCGGGCCCGTGCACCCCGACCACCGCGAACCGACAGGCTTACCGCAGGTCGGCCTGGGCCGTGTCGAGATCCGCTTCAGGGGAGACCGGCGCCCCTTCGAGCGCCTGACGCTGGGCAGCCGCCAATTGGCCGGCCATCTCCCGGTTCGCAGCCGCCAACCGCGCGATCGCCGACCGTACTTCATCCAGTTGGTCGGCCAGATGTTGCCGGTGTGCCGCCACGGCGTCGCGCTCGCGCGTCAATTTGGCCAATTGCTCGCGCGTTTCGCCCCGCAACTGCTCCATGAACTGCTGCTGCTTACGTGCATCATCCAGCGATTGCTGGGTGTATTGAATCTCCAATTGGTGCGCGGCAATAGTGTCCAGTGCAATCGTTCGCTGGCGCTCCAATTCGTGGAATAGCGAGGCGAAATCGATCAACGGACGCTCGTATAGTCCGTCTCGCAATCTCTCAGGGGGCACCTCTCCGTCGGTCGCTTGCGGAGCTTGGCCGTCGAGACGGAATTCGCGGTCCAGACGATCTACCAACGTCTGCTGCGCGTCGGCTGGCAACGTGCTCATTCGGTCGGCCACGTGCGCGGCTAGCACGCCGCGCCGATCGGCGTCGGCCAGCGCCGGAACCAGCGATTGCCCCGACATGCTCAGCCCACGGAAAACGTCGTGCCGGTCCATCGGCATCAGTTCGAACAACGTCCACGGCTTGCCACCCGCCACCAGCCCACGCAACCGTTCCAGGCCTGGCGCATCGAGCTTCAGCGCCGCAGCCAGTGTGATTTGGTTTTCGACCACCGAAGCCACTTTGAACTCGCCAGCATATCGTGCCACGCCGGCCGGTTCAGCCGGCCATTCGAAGGCAAACAAACTCTGGTTCACAGCAATCTGATGCGGCTGTGGCGCCGCCACCGTGGCGGTAATCGTACCGTCGTCGGCCACTACCACGGTCACCTGGTCCCATACACGCCCGCGACCCGCGACAGAACGCGATACGGCCACGCGCAGATCGGGTAAGCCCCGCCCCGCTTCGGCACCCAGGTAAAGCTGGCGGTTTTGTGCCTCGGTCTGCTCGATCTGCGTTTCCAGCGCCGCGATCCCGGCGCGCAGTCCTTGGTGCCATTTGAGCACCTTGGCACCCAAAAATAGCTGCACTAGCGCCGCCAGCGCGATCAGCCCGATCAACACCTTGTTCCAGACGCTCATGCTATCTCAGCCAATTCGTGGTCGTGTTCCAGCCAGCCGCAGCGCGGCACCGTGTCGGCCGCTTTCTGGTGCAAAAAAAATGTCTGGTGCGACAAGACATCCGGCCACCGGGTCGTGTAGTCCGTCGGGGCCAGGCGGCGCAACCCAAGACCCGGAAACGCTTTTGCGAGACACCCAACCTCGATGGTAGGTGCCCCATACCGAGCCGTCAAGGTTTACCACCGCCAATACATCCTGCGCCGTTTACAACTCCTGTCTCGAACACCATTTTGCCGCTTCAACCCCTATTTTCGTTCGAATCCTTCAAGTCCGAATGGTTCTACAGTCGAATCTTTACCCCGCCAAACCATTCGCTCCTGAACTAGATGCCGCTCGATCGCCTATGCGCGCCGTGAATTCCTCGCCCGACACACCACTCGCTGCCGCGCCGCCACCGGCCGGCTCGGCACTGCACCCACCTGCTGGTCCCGAGGCGCTGGGGGGCGTGCTCACCTTGGCTGCCTCGGGCCGCTTGGTATCGGAAGAGCTTACGGTTTGTCTCGCGGCGCACCGGCTGGGCGAGGCTCATTTGGCCCTGCTGTGGGCCTGCCATGAACACCCATCGGCCATGTCCAGTCAGACCCAATTGGCGCTTCGAGCACACCTCTCCCCCGCACATGTCAGCGGACAACTAGAGCAGTTGCGATCGGCCGGATATGTCGCCGGGCAGCGCGACGCACTTGATAGGCGGCGCCAATGCTGGAAGTTGACTCCTGCCGGTCGACAAATGATCGAACGACTGGCCATCGAGTTGGAGCCCCAGGCCACGCGCTGGCTCCAACTTCTGTCGGCCGCGTCGCCCACCGTCGAGTGCTGCCCGACGACACCCGCCCGGGCGCCCGAGGCATTCGAACCACCTGTTCGCGACGCCCAACCACAGCACGCTGCGAGGGCCGTGGCATGACCATCTTCCACACCACGCGCCGCAGATGGGGTCGTGCCCGCTGGCTGTTGCTCGCGATCTGCCTGGCACCATCGCTGGGCTGCGCCCGAAGTTTCTGGCGCGAGTATGCCGACTGGGAAGTCTACAATTTGGTGCGAAACGCCACGCCCGACGAGCGATACCGCCTCGACGATTTCACGATTGAAGTCGACCCCACCTCGCGACTGTTCGACCGCTATTGCCCTGACCATCCGCCCATGCCGGCCGACGATCGCGAGGCGCACCACTATATGCATTGTGTCGACTGCAAACGGGGTTATCCCTGCTGGCACGCCGACGGCGATATCGACGAAGTCGATCCCGGGCGCTGGCACGCGTTCCTACCGCTCGACGACGCGGGACGCGTCATGCTGAATCGGCGCACCTCGATCGAACTCGGGCTGCGACACTCGCGAAATTATCAACAGCAGCTCGAAACCCTGTATCTCTCGGCGCTCGACGTGACGTTCGAACGCTTCCGCTTCGACCTGCAGTTCTTCGGCGGCAATTCGACCTTTTACCAGGCCGATGGGCGAATCCGCGCGGGGGGCGATTCCGCCAGCACGCTGTCGGGCTCGTCGCGATTCCAGGGACGTTCGCTACAAGCGCGCAAGCTCACCGCCACCGGCGGATCGATCGTGGCCGGCATGGCCAATTCGTTGGTGTGGCAGTTCTCGGGCCCAGATCAATACAACGCCAACACCCTGCTCGACTTCTCCTTGGTCCAACCACTGTTACGCGCCGGCGGACGAGCCCAGGTACTGGAACGCTTGACTCGCGTGGAGCGCGGCTTGCTGGCCAATTTGCGGTTGATGGAATTGTATCGCCGCAGCTTCTACATCGATCTGATGACCGGTGCCGGTGCCAGTGTCTCGACGCGCCGTCAGGGTGGTCTTTTCGGCGGCTCGGGCTTACAGAACTTTGCCGGCGTCGGTGCCGGTGGATTCGGCCGCGTGGGCGGCGCCGGAGATGGCACCACCGGCGCTGGAAACGTCGCGGGGGGCGCCGGAGCCGCGCGCGCCGGAGGATTTGTGGGCCTGTTGCAATCGCGCATTGAAATTCAAAACCGCGAGGCCAACGTCGCCGGACTGCGCAACAGCCTGGCGCAACTCGAGGCCGCCAACGAGGCCGGACGCAACGACCGTTTCCAGGTCGACCTGGCCCGCCAAAACCTGCTGTTGCTGCAAA
>CAYSXM010000346.1:0-5393 GCA_964434905.1 uncultured Pirellulales bacterium
GCATTTGGGATGGGGTGCGATTGGAAATCGACGGCGGCTGGTCGCTCGAGTCGTGGGGATACGCGTGCTTGGGCTCGCCGGCGCAGCCGCGCATGGCCTGCTGGGGCCGCACCTCGGCGGGGGCGGGGGCCCAGCCGTCGGCGCTGGCGTGGCTCGTGCTGTCGGGCCCTCGTGGCGAATGGCACGCACAGAAGCTGGCCGCGGGTGAAACGTTCGCCTGGGAGTTTCCGGCGCCGCTGTCGGCAAATGAAGCAGCAACGGGCGTAACGATCGAGGCCCGGTTGATCGTGGGGCCCACGGCCCGCTGGGCGGCCCCATTGGAATGCGGCTGGCGCGACGTGGCCTGGGACAATAGCGGGCAGCAACTGTGCCTCGATGGTCAATTGCACGCGGTGCCGTTGGTGGTCTGCGATGCCACACGGCCCGTGGAAGATTTTCCCCAAGTGGCCATTTCCAGCGCGGTACGCACCGCGGACGAATATGCCGCGCTCGACCGCGCCGGCGTGTGCCTGGTGCAGTTCCTGCCGGGCGCATGGATCGATTCGATTGCACCCCGGCTGGCAGGGCACCGCTCGATCGTGGCCTGGACCTGGCCGGCGACCGACGGAGCGCGAATCAGCACCCTACTGCGAGACGAACGGCCCTGGCTGCCGTGGGAACAACTTCTATCAGCGGGAGCAACAACACCATGATACGGATCGTGTGTGGCAGCCGGCGGACGCGTGCCACGGCAGTGTTCGAGGTACTGGCCTTGGTTGCCGTGTTGGCCGGCAACACGTGCTGGGGCGCGGCGCCGGCCGAAACCGAACACAATCGCCTGACCCCGGCGGAAATCTCCGAGGGTTGGCTGCTGTTGTTCGATGGCCAGACCTTGTTCGGTTGGAAGGCCGAAACCAAGGTCGATTGGCAAGTGGTCGACGGGGAAATCCGCGCTAGCCAGGGCCCGGTAGGGTTGCTTCGCACGACGACCGACTGGGCCGATTTCGATTTGCGCGTGGACTATCGCGCCGCACCCGGCACCAACAGCGGCGTGTTCCTGCGCACCCCCGCGGTGCCCACTAACCCGGCGACCGATTGCTACGAGCTGAACATCGCCGCGCCCGAGGTCAGCCCGTTTTTCACCGGCAGCCTGGTGGCGCGCCACAAGGCGAGCACAGCGCCGGCGGCCGACAATGCCTGGCACACGTTTCAGGTGACGGCCATCGGCGGCCAATTGGTGGTGCGGCACGACGGCACCGAACTGGTCGACTACACCGACGCCGCGCCCCTGCGGCGCGGCCTGATCGGCTTGCAATTCAACGCGGGGCCGATCGCCTTTCGCAATCTGAAGCTGCGCCCCCTGGGTTGGCGACCGCTGTTCAACGGTCGCGACCTGACAGGCTGGCGCGAGTTCCCCGGCAAGGCCAGCCGATTCGATGTGACGCCCGAAGGAAACCTGCACATCGCCGGCGGACCTGGCCAGTTGGAAACCGAGGGACAATGGGCCGATTTTGCCTGCCGACTCGAAGTGCGCACGGGCGGCCGTGGTTTGAATTCCGGGCTGTTCTTTCGGGCGTTGCCCGGCGAGTTCTGGCAAGGTTATGAAAGCCAGATTCACAACGGCTATCGCGATGGCGATCGCACGAAACCGGTCGATTTTGGCACCGGCGGTTTTTATCGTCGGCAGCCAGCGCGCCGCGTGGTGGCCGATGACCAGCAGTGGTTCACCAAAACGGTAGTAGCCGTCGGAGACCACTTCGCCACCTGGGTCGAAGGGTTCCAGGTCAGCGATTGGACCGACCCGCGCCCTCCGCAAGAGAATCCCCGGCAGGGCCTGCGCCGCGGCGCGGGCAGTTTGGCGTTGCAAGGGCACGACCCAGGCACCGAGTTGTTGTTTCGCCATTTGGAAATCCTCGAACTGCCGGCGCGCTGACCTTGCCGCGCGAGCGGTGGAGCGGAAATGGCCAACAGCTCCGATCCGGTCGAACCACCGAACGAAGCCGACACCGCGCCGACGTCCACCGCACGGTTGCCGCGCAACGTGCGCTTGTTGGCTGCCGCGAGCCTGTTGAACGACGTGGCCAGCGAGGCAATGTTTCCGCTGTTGCCCGAGCTGTTGCGCAGCCTAGGGGCCACACGGTTGCACTTGGGGTTGATCGAAGGGCTGGCCGACGCCACGGCGAGCTTGTTGAAGTTGTGGACGGGCGGATGGTCCGATCGCTGGGGCGCGCGGCGCGGCTTTGTGTTGGCCGGCTATGGGCTATCGGCGATAGCCAAGCCACTGGCGGCGCTGGCCACCACGGCCACCGGAGTGCTGGCGGTACGGTTGGGCGACCGCCTGGGCAAGGGGCTGCGAACCTCGGCCCGCGACGCCTTGCTGGTCGATTCGACACCCGAGGTCATGCGGGGGCGGGCTTTTGGTTTCCATCGCGCGATGGATCATCTGGGCGCGGCGATCGGGCCGCTCTTGGCGTTTGCCTTCTTATGGTGCTGGCCGGGCGCCATCCGCGCGCTGTTCGCCTGGACCGTGGTGCCCGGCGTGGCCGTGTTGCTGCTCTTGGGCTGGGGTCTGCAAGCGACCATTCCCCGCTCGGCCGCCGCCAGCGAATCGGTCTCGCCGGGCGTGTTGTCGAACCGGCGGTTTCGCGGATTGCTGCTGGCCATCGGCCTGTTCACGCTGGGCAACTCGACCGACGCCTTCCTACTGGCCCGCGCGCAAGAACTGGGGTGGCCTGCCGCTTGGCTACCGTTGTTGTGGGCGGGGTTTCACGTGCTCAAAAGCGCCGGCAGCCTGGCCGGGGGCCGCCGAGTCGATTTATTGGGCGCGCGGGGCTCGATGCTCATGGGATGGCTGCTGTACGCGCTGGTGTATCTAGGATTCGCCGGAGCACGAACCCCGGCCCAAGTGGCAGTTCTGTTCGTGATCTACGCGGGCTTCTACGCCTTGGCCGAGCCCGCGGAGAAAACCCTAGTGGCACAACTGGCGCCCGAGGGGGAACGGGGCGCGGCCTTTGGATGGTTTCACCTGGTGGTGGGCCTGACCACGCTGCCGGCCAGCCTGGTGTTCGGCGCTTGGTACGAATGGGTAGGCCCCTGGGCGGCATTCACTTGGGGAGCCACGCTGGCGGGGTTGGCCGCGGCATTGGCCTGGTGGGTGCTGCCGGCCGAGCGCCCGGTGCGTGCCCTGTAATTCGCCGCGCAATGTTGAGCCCTCACGGCGCGATGCCTTGACCGCTTGAAACGCTTAGCCCGAATTGTTCCTGAGCCTTCTGCCGCCGACGCGAAACAACAGCGAATAGCGAGCTCGCCGCCAGATCGCGCTTGCGTCTCCGACCACGCAGTTAGTAATAATAGACTTCACGCTGTCGGCGCTGGCCGATGACACGCACTCGACGACAGGAAGCGCCGTGCGAATAGAACCCCCAACACAAGCTTCGCCGCCCCTTCCTTCCGAGTCGCTACAGAGCCGCAAACCATGAAGCGCGTGCTGGTCTTGCTGGTGATCGGAACAACGTGCTGGGGCGGCGCTTTCTTTCTGGTTCGTCGCGCCGCAGGCGTCACAGGGTCGATTCAACTCGCCGCGTCGGATCTATTGTTTCTCCGGCCGGGCGGACTGCGCCTGGGGCGTCGGCCGGCCCGACAAGACATCGCCCTGGTAATGTACGACACCAAGACCGCGAAGTCTCTGGGATACGTGCATCATCATGAGACAGATGTCCAACTCTACCGAGCTCTTTGCGACGCGCACGCCAAGATCGTCTTCGATACGCGCATGGTGGCCACCGCGTCGGCCGAAGAGTTTCAAAACATTCAGCCGATGTTGGATGCCATGCTCGCAATTCGCGACGACGGCACGCTGCTGCGCGACGTCTGGCTGTCTGCGGCATTGCTGGCGGAAACCCACCCTCGCTACGATTCGCTCATCGCCCAGAACGTGGTGAACTCGCACCCGCATGTCCTGCCGTCGCTACGAGCTCGCATTTATCCCTTGTTGCAGTTCAATGGCCTGGGTCCGGGGGAATCGGCCCCGTTGGTCATCGCGCGCCATATCTGGGGTCAGCCGCAGGCCGACTCGAGCCAGGTTGGCGTGGAAATGCGCGAGAGCGGGATCATGAGCGCCTGGCACGTGCACTCGCCCGACATCGTGCCCAAGACCGATCTGCCCCGTCGCCCCTATCGAATGGGCAATCGATCGATCACCTGGCATGAATTCCGATCGACCACCTCGCTGGTGCCGCCGGTGGGATTCTGGGTGAATTACGATTCCCAGATGAAGGAATTTGCTCGGCATTCCTACGTCGATGCATTGCAGGCCAAGCCGGCCGAATTCGAGGGAAAAATCGTGATCATAGGTTTCGAGCACGACGTCGATCCGTCGTCGGATACCTATGAAACGCCCAACCTGCTGGGCAAGGCATCGGCCGCGGAGGTGGTGGCCTGCGCCGTGCAAACGTTGCTCGACGATCGACCGATGCGCGAGCTGCCGGCTGTGCTGCTCATCAGCGCGACGGCTGTGATGACCATCGGGCTGACCGTGGTTGCCGGCCTGCTGCGCCCGCTCGGCGCCATCGCCGTAACCCTGGCGACGCTCCTCGTCTATTATGCCGTTGCGGCGTTTGTCTATCGCGCCGGCTGGTACGTCGATTGTGCGGTGGCGCCGGGGTTCGGTTTATTGGGCGGAGTGCTGGGGGGCAGTTACGGCTCTTGGACCAATCTGCGAGCCCGACAACGGGTGGTCGACCTGTTCGGCCGCTATGTTCCGCGTGCCGTCGTGTCTCAATTAATCCTTAAGCCGGAACTCGAGGCCTTGACCCTGGGGGGCGTCAAGCGCGACGTGTCGGTGCTCTTCGCCGATATCCGCGGCTTCACCACCTATTCGCAAGACTTGCCGCCCGAGGAGGTGTTGCGCGCCTTGAACGCGCTCTTACAAATTATGGTGGAGTGTACCTTCGAAAACGAAGGAACGCTCGACAAGTTCATCGGCGATGCGATCTTGGTGCTGTTCAACGCCCCACTCGATCAGCCCGACCACGTGCAACGGGCCGTGCGAACGGCAGTGCGCATCCAACAGCGTTTGCATCGACACCCCTCGGGTTTGGCGGTGGGCATCGGCGTTCATCGTGGCGAAGCGGTCGTAGGCAACATCGGCGCAGCGCAGCGCATGGAGTACACAGCCATTGGCAGCACGGTCAACATCGCCTCGCGCCTGTGCGATATCGCTAAATCGGGACAAGTCGTGATTTCGAGCAGCGTCGCCGGCGCGCTCGATGCCACGTTCGAGCTCGAAAAGATGGAGCCCGTACTGGTCAAGGGAATCAAACAGCCGCTTACCGTCGCGCTGGTAAAGATTGCCCCACCTGGCTAAGTAGACCCGCAGAAATATCTAGGCGGCTTTTCGTCGAACGGCTTTGGTT
>CAYSXM010000347.1:0-5392 GCA_964434905.1 uncultured Pirellulales bacterium
CCGGAAATGACGCCCATGATCATGGTTCCCATCGAGGCAATAAAGCTCAGCGACTTATCGCCACCGCCATTGGCGGTGAACGGCTCTGGCCGCGGAAACAAATTCAAAAACCAGCGATCGAACCAGCCGGCAGGGTTGACGTGTTTGTTCCAGTGAGCGGCAAACCCAGTAAATTGCTGCCAGTCGTCGGGAATATTTTGGGCCGCGGCCTGAAAATCGTCCGCCGGCAATGGCCAACAGGCGAACAGCGCCCAGTAACCCGCCAGCACCACGGCGGCCGCGGCGGCCTGCACGCGCCATCCTCGCCCCAGTATCAGATAGACCAGCGCGTAGCCCAAGCCGATCTGCGACGACACGTCCTCGAACGTGAAGTTGGTTTGTGGGCGACCGTTGGAACGCAAGAAAACACCCAGGGCCGTAAGAATCAGCGCGCGGCTGACCACATGCCGAGCGAGTGCCCAACCACTATCGCCACGAGCGCGCCGCGCGGCATAGGAATAGGGCATCGCCACTCCCACAATGAACGTAAACGACGGCTGGATCAGGTCCCATAAAGCGCAACCGGTCCAGGCCACGTGCTCGAATTCGTAGGCCAGCACCTCCCACCATCGGTTACCGGGAAAATGTTGCGCTGCCGAAGCCAGACCGAGCCCCCCAGACACCATGGCCAACATGACGAACCCGCGATAGGCATCGAGCGAAACCAGACGCCCGGCCTCGATCGTCCTGGGCGGCGTTTCCGCGGCCGAAGTTCCCGCCTGGTTTTCAGGGCGTTTGGCCATCTCCATTCCTTTGCCTTGTTGTGGTGCCGAAAGGGCGCGGCAGTGGGGCCTCGAACGAATCGCCGATGCGGGGAGTACTTTGTTTGCGCAACGCCCTCAAACGCTCGGGGCACTTCCGGATGGCCCCCAATTCTTCGCCACGCATGCCCGTGACTACCCGACATGGTAAAAACAGGTTCGTGTAGTCTATCCGATGCCAGAACGTGGGTCGCCGCGACGCACGAACACCCGCCAATTGCCAGACTGACATGGGACGCCGAAGACCAACCCAGCGCAAGCCTCCGGCGGGTGTTCTGCCGCGCGGGCCGGCGCCCGAGCCTGGAAACGAACCGGCGACACCAGTTGGCGCGCACGCCGTCGACCAGGTGTCGCATTTGCCAGGCCCCCGCGACGCTCGACCCCGTGCTGATGGTGTGCCCGGAAGTTGGCGCCGTAATATGAGTGCGTGGGGCGTGCGTGCGTTGGCCCTACGTGCCGGCGCGCTGCTGGTAGGGCTGCTGGCGGCAGGCGGAGCGCTGGAGTTGGGGCTGTGGTTGTTTGATATTCGGCCGCCCCAAATGCTGACCAAGCGGTATCTGGTCGATGAAACGCCCGGCGCCCGCCAGGCATATCACTGTTACCCCACCAACCCGCATGGCGAATTATCGGCCACGCCCGACGCGACCACGGGCCGATGGCGGCTGATGACATCGATGCTCGAGGCACGCCGCTTGCCTTTGGACGACTTGCGCGACACCCCCTGGTGCGTGCGCTACGACATGAATTCGCTCGGTCTGCGCGAACGCGAACTGGCCCCCGCGCCGGCGCCGGGCCAGCAACGGGTGCTATTGATCGGCGATTCGTTCGTATTCGGCGAAGGCGTGCCCTGGGATCACACCCTGGGCCAGCAGTTGCAATCAGGCGGTACTGAACAAGTTGCTTGGATCAACGCCGGCCGGCCAGGCTTTGGCACGGGCGACGAACTGGCTCGACTGCGTCAATTGGCGCCGCAGTTGCAGTGCCGCCAAGCGCTCGTCGTCTTCACGGCCAACGACATCGACTTGACCACAGAACTGGCGGGCCGCCAAAAATTCATCAACGACCTGATCAATATCCGCGACGAGTATCTGGTGGCCGATCGTGCCGTGCGCGGGTATTCAGGTCGCCTGAGATCGTTGTCGATGTGGGGCGCATTCCGGGACATGCGCCGCATCACGGCCCAGACCATTGACTGGTATCGCGATTCGTACGACCCAGCACACAATGCGGCGAACCTCGAAGTGTTTTCCGAGCGACTGCGCGCATTGGCCCAATGGCCCGATTGCCAAGTGGTTTTGGTGCTCTATCCGCTGCTCGAAGGCCTGGAGGGTACCTATCCGTTGGCCGAGGTGCACGCGCGGGTAGCAACCTTGGCGATCGAGCGTCGACTGCCGGTTTTGGATCTGGCCCCGTTTTTTCAAGGCCAGAAAAGTGAGGCGCTGTGGGTTCACCCCACCGATCACCATCCCAACGGGCACGCCAACCGCATCGCCGCCGACGCCATTCGTCGCTGGCTATTGGCCATGCCCGGCTATCTCACCAGCCCGCCCGACCTGGCAGCGCACTAAGCCCGAATTGTGCGGTGGGCCGTGAAAGGTGTTGGCATTCTCGCAGGCGGAAGTTCTGCCCGGCAACTGGGGCGCGCCGGCCGCAAGCAGACGTAGCGGCAGTGGAGGCAAGAATGCTGTCGAAGCCTTCGCGTGGAAAAAGCGTGGAAAAAGGTTCCTGGCACCTTTTCAGAAGGGCAGCGACGAACCGCCGGGACGCGGCCGCGGGGCGGGCGCCGCTGACTCGGGCAGATCGGCCGTTTCGGGCTGCCCCAGGTTTTGTTGCATCGGCGCATTCGACTGTCCCCGATTGCTGGGTAAACGTTCGCGCGCGCGCCGGATGATTTCTTGCACTTCCTCGGCGGCCGCCCCATGAGTCGGCGCGGCGAAACCGGCTGGAACCTCTCGCGGCCGGACGCCGAACAGCCTGTCTTGCTCCGCCATCTGTTGTGCCTCGTCGATGTCCGACGCCTTCGGCCGGCCAATCGCCGCCGCGCCGCCGGCCACGAGCCCCAAGATGAACGTCACCGTGATCAACTGGCCCGCCATGAACGTGCCGCAGTCGTGCTTGCGCCGGTAGGCCGCGATCCATAAGCCCAAGAAACCAATGGCGACTCCCAGCCCGCCGAGTACCAGTGCGCCCCCAGCGTCGCTCGGGCTCGACACGGTGGGAGCGGCCAACAGGCAGACGACGCCAATGCCGTACGCGCCACCTAGTACAGCGCCCAAGATGGCCCAGCCGCCGCGCACCAAACCCACGACTACCCAGCCTAGTGCGATTTGCGCCACTAGAAATCGAATCCATTCCGAGGCACTGGCTGCCGCGACCGAACCACTGGCCGCGGCCACGGCCAAGGGCAGCAGCACCAGTGCATATCCTCCTAGAGCCCAGCCTTGCCAGGCGCCGCTCGACAGCGCGCTTGGCTTACGGCGCACCGACTTGGAGGGCGCCACCGGTCGCCGATTGGCCAGCGTGGGACCAGCCGGCGCGGCAGCCGGAGGAGGCAGGTCAAACGTTTGATCAAGGTCGAGGTCACCGAGGTCGAACACCGACTCGACCGGCTTCGCCGGTGGCGAAGGCGCGCGCGGCGCTGCCGCTGCGGCTGGTTTGGGCGTTGCCGGCGCGGGCCGGGGGTTAGTCGCCGGCGCGGGCCGGGGGTTTGCTGCGGGCGCGGCGGGTCGTCGATTCGAGACTTGGGATGCCGTGCCCGACGGCGCGCGCGGCGGCGCAGCGGGCGGAGCCGCGCGTTTCGTGGGCGGCGCAGGCTGGCTAGGTGGACCGCTGTCGAGATCGTCGAGCCAATCGGCATCGCTAGCGGGTGCCGCAGGCTGGGGCACCTGGAGCACTCCTTGGCACTGAGGGCACTTGCCTCGACGACCTGCCAAAGTATCGGAAACCTTGAACGACGCGCGACAATGAGGACAGGCGACCGCAATTGACATGTTCCACCGGCAGTTCGAGGCTGAGGTGCAGAACACCACGACGATTCGCCGTCGGCGTGGTACTTGACCGGCCAGGTACTAGGTTAGCCAGTTCGGGGGGGTAGTCAAATCGCGCATCGGCACGCCAAGATCTGGCGGCCAGATGGCGAAGTTTCGGGTCCGGGGCACGGCAGAGCGTGAAGTTCCAATTGCGGGAAACCGACCGGTGTACTGGATTGGCGTCGACGAAGCGGGCTATGGGCCCAATCTGGGGCCGCTAGTCATCGGAGCCAGCGTTTGGCACGGTGCTCGCGTGGCCGAACCGGGCGCGCTTTACGAATTACTAAGCAAGGTGATCACGGCGACATCCCCCCGCCACGACGACCACCGTTTGTGGCTGGCCGATTCCAAGGCGGTGTATTCACCAGGGCGCGGGGTGGGGCAACTAGAACGTGGCGTGTTGGGTGTGCTGGCGGTGTCGGGCGAGACTATTTCGCGCTGGTCCGATTTGTGCGCCGCGCTGTTTGGCCGGCACACCGGTACCGAGTCGTGGCCCATCTGGCACGCCGACTTCGCGCCAGGCTTGCCGTTGTCTCCGACAGCAAGGTTCGATAGCGCACAGGTCGACGGGTGGCAGGCAGCGTGCGACCTGGCGGGGGTGCGTCCGGTGGCCGTGAAAGTGCGCGCGATGTTTCCCGAACAGTTCAACGCCCTGTGCGACCGACATGGCTCGAAGGGAGAGGTCTTGTCGCTAGCCACGATCGATTTCCTGGCGGAACTGATGGCGACGCTCGGCGACGAACCCGTGGTGGTGTGTTGCGACAAACACGGCGGCCGAAGTCGGTATCAGGCCTTGCTCCAGCAACGCTTTCCCGACACTCTGGTGGAAGTGCTTGGCGAAAGCCGGGCCAGCAGCCGGTATGCTTGGGGGTCCGGTGAGCGACGTGTGTCGGTGGGCTTCCATACCGGGGCCGAACGGTTCGCTCCGACCGCATTGGCCTCGATGACCGCCAAATACGTACGCGAACTGTGCATGCGGGCATTCAACGAGTTTTGGCAAAACCGTGTTCCCAACTTGGTGCCCACGGCCGGATACCCGGTCGATGCGCGGCGGTTTCGCCGGGAAATTGCCGCGGTTCAGGCAGAATTGCAGATGGGTGATAGCGCGTTGTGGCGTGCCAAATAGCCCAGCGTGCTGCTACCGACATTGGTTCCAACCGAGATAGCATCCATGTGGATCTACGTTGTGCGGCACGCCTGGGCCGCTGACCGAGATGCATCGCAGTTTCCCACCGATGCCTTGCGCCCGCTTACGCCCGACGGCGCGGCTCGATTTAATCGCTTGGCGCGGAAGCTGGCGAAACGCGGCGTTTCGGTAGACCGCATCGCGGCGAGCCCGCTGTTGCGGTGTCGGCAAACTGCCGAGATACTGGCCAGCCAGTGGCAGCCGAAAGGGGCTTGCGAGATTCTAGAGGCGCTCGCTCCGGGCAGCGACCTGCAGGCGGCTTGTGCCTGGTGCCAGCACGATCTCTCGGGCAGCGTGGCCTGGGTGGGCCACGCTCCAGACGTCGGTGCGCTGACAGCTGGCTTGATCGGGTCGGGCGACGCGAATATCGATTTTTC
>CAYSXM010000348.1:0-5390 GCA_964434905.1 uncultured Pirellulales bacterium
CCCAGCCTGTTACTCCCCAAGCAACCCCGGAACTCCATGCAACCCCGGAAGCACAGTCCCCACGGCGACCCAGGGCCCCACAACGCGGCTATCAGCCCGCGTCAGGTTGGTGAAGATATAGCGTCTTTGACGGGGTGTGTAAATACGTTCCTTGCGCTCTGCCCATCGGCAAAAACCCCACTCGCCAGAAGGTTTACGAACAGCCGACCCTGGTCGCCGTGGCCGGCGCCGCGCCCGGGGGGGCCGGCCGCTTGCCCTGGGCGACTAACGTCAGGGGGTGCGGTCTTGGGCGGCCGAGCGCGCCAATGCCTGTTGGTACTCGGCCGGCGTATTCATGGGCGTCAGCGAGTCGAGCTGGGGGTCCCACTGGCGAAGTTCCGACTCGGTAACCCAGCGCGTGTCGAGTGCATCGGGCAGATCGAGAAGGCGCCGATTACCGGCGGCCCACCGCGCCTCGAGCCAATCGACAAGCTCCGTGGCGTATACCGCACACAGCGGATGCCGGCGACCCGCCACACAGGGCATCACCACCTGCCGGCTGGCTGCCAGGCGCACAAGGTGCGTGACCAGCGCGGGCTGCAAGAGGGCCGCGTCGCAGGCGCTAACAAACGCGCACGCAGCGTGGGGCCGTGCGGCGCGCAGGCCTTGGATCAAACCCTCTAAAGGTCCGCTGTCGGGCCGCAAATCGCGGACCACGGTGGCGGCCAGGCTCGGCGGTAGCAGTTGCTCGGCCGCGGCCACCACGAACACCGGTTGCACGGCCTGGCCCACCAGCCGCACCACTCGAGCCACGAGCGGTTCGCCCTGCCATGGCAACCAGGCTTTGGGCCGGCCCATGCGCCGGCTCGCGCCGCCGCACAACACCACCCCCGCCGCGGCCACCGGTTCGCCAGGTTGTTCGCTCGCCATGCCTGCCTCGGGGGAACCACGTCTGCCTGGGGCTGCCGACGCCGTTAGCGACTCGCGCGAGGGCAAGATTCATCCGCGCCAGCCGACGCTATACTATCGCACTCGGCAACGATCCGCACTCCACGACCGCCAGCCTAGCCCACGCGTGCGGCATGCCCTTGGTTCTCGAACTGCGACAGACCGATACGCTGCCGCTCGAAGTCGACGGGCTGTTGCCCGACACGCTCGCGGGGTTGTCGACCGACGCGGTGGCGCGGTGCACGGTGTGGCACGGCAACCGCCAAGTACCGGTGGGCGACTGGTTTCGCGTCTCGGGCACGCTGGCCGAGGATCGAACCCTGGTGTTTCAGGGCTCGCTCGCGGCGGTGCATCGCGTGGGGCAGCAGTTGGCCGGCGGTCGCATCGTGGTCGAAGGATCGGCGGGCCGGCACACCGGTGCCCTGATGACCGCGGGAGAAATCGCCGTCACTGGCGATGCCAGCGATTGGACCGCCGCCGAAATGCGCGGCGGCCTGGTCCGCGTGGCAGGCAGCGTGGGGCACCTGGCAGCGGCAGCCTATCGCGGCAGCCCCCGGGGAATGCGCGGCGGCACGCTGCTGGTCGGCGGTTCGGCAGGGAACGAGTTGGGTCGCTCGCTGCGCCGCGGTCTGATTGCCGTGCAAGGCGACGTGGGCGACACCGTCGGCTACGGCCTCATCGCCGGCACATTGGTCGTGGGCGGGCGCGCGGGGGCCCGGCCCGGCGCTGGAATGCGGCGCGGCAGCCTGGTCTTTTGTGCGCCCGACCAGAACGACGAGACCTTCCAACTATTGCCCACCTTTGCGCGCGCCTGTCGCTGCCGGCCAGGCTATCTGCCGCTCTTGGCGCGCACGCTACGCGGGCACGGCTTGACGAAGCTGGCCGACCATTTAACGGGCGAGTTCACGCTGTTCCGGGGCGATCTGGTAGCGCTGGGGCAGGGAGAGATCCTGCTGCCCGTCGACCTCGGCTCTCAAGGGGAATGAGCCCATGAGTTCCGGCCGCGGTCTGATCTAATGGACTACACCTACCTGCACGCGCAATTGATAGGCCAGGAGCTCAAACACCACGAAGACCGGACGGTTATCCCCCACATGGGCATGCAGGACGATGTAACAGACCATGGAAATGGCCGTCGTGGCAATTTTCAACCTCGCCAGGTGCGGTGATCAACTCCGCACGGCTCGCAGAACAACGACCTGCGTCGCCATCCTGTGATCGCATCCCTGCGACGTCGCAGCCTGTTGAATAAATCAGCGGGCTGCTACCCCTCGACCACGCGATCGTGCGCGTGCCGGGCCAGCGCGCTGGAATAGCGTTTGCAAATCTCGCGCGTGGTTTCGGCGTCGCTCAGCCGCGTGGCATCGACCCCAAACACGTTGCGCGCAAACCGCGAGAAGTTCATCAGGGCCGGTTCGTCGCCCAGTGCGTCGGGTGGATAGATTTTGGCCGGGTTGCCCATCGCCACGTGCGACATGGGCACGCGCGTGCCGGGCGGCACATGGCTCCCCAGGTGCACCACCGCTTGCACATCGACCAGCGAACCTTCTTCCACGACGGCGCCGTTGAGCAGCGAGGCACCGGTGGCGATGAAGCAGCAGCGGCCGACCACCGCACCGCTGATGTGGGTGTGGGGCGCCACCAGCACGTGATCGCCCAGCGTGCAGTTGTGTACGCCGGCGCCGCGAATCACGGCGTTTTCCATGATCACGCACCGCCCGCCGATGCGCACCGGCGCCCCTTCCGAGCTGATGACCGCGCCGGGCAAGACCACCGTGTGGGGTCCGATGCGCACATCGCCCGCCACCACGGCCATGGGCGAGACGTTGGCAGTTTCGTCGATTGCCGGCCGCACGCCGCCACGTTCCAAGATCATGCCGAATAGCCCCCCGGCGAATAACAGGACTGCTCTGGGCGCCACCGCCGCCGATGGCCGCGCGCTGGCGACCAATCTAGCAGCCTGGCCTGCCGGGGAAAGTCCTCGACCAGCCGTGCCACAATTTTCGGGGGCCCTGCGGGGGCGTTTTGGCGTGGCTTTCAGGTGATATGGTGGCCTTTTTGTAGCGGAACCGTGGAAATGCGTCGCGAAGTGCCCGGTGGAACCGCGGTGTTTTTTGGCGATCGCTGGCAATGTGCAATCGCACGGAGCACCAAGTACCCGCCAGGTACCCGCACCGCACCACGTCGTCAAGGCCGCACCGCACCGCGGCCGACAAACTGCGCGGGCTGCGCATAGTTCTAGAACCGACTGGCAAGCGCGGTACCACACTGTTCTCCCGGGAGAGCCAAACATGCGCCGGCCATCGGCTCGCGGGCTATTCCAACTCGGCCCACACCGCAGGCTCGCCCTGTTCGTCAAACTCGACGTGGACCAGGTTGGGCCGACAACAGACCGGGCAATCCTCGACGTATTCCTGGTGCGACCCGGCCGACGGGTCGATTGGCACCACGATTTCCTCGCCACACGCGCCGCACAGATAAGAGCCTTCGTCGCGCATTGAAATCCTGAATTTGGGCCGCTGGAACTTCCGAGTTGAACAGAGAGGCTCGACGATGCGCCACCCCCAGGGGTCGGCCGACGCTTTCCCCGGCTTGGGAGACCACGCTTCATGCTCGCGGCGATTCACCGGTTTGTCAAAACCATGGTCGGTTTGGCCCTGCTCGGCACCTTGGTGGTGGCCGGTTGGTGGGCCTATCGCGCCGTGGTCGCCCACGAACTGGCCTTGTGGGAAAAAGACCGTCTGCTCGAGGTGCGCCGCCGCGAAACGGCCCAACTGCGTGACCAATTGGTCCAGCGAGACCAGTTCATCCAGCGCCTCGAATTGGCACTCAAGTTGTTGAAGGTCGACCGTCGCGTGGCCCAACTGCGCGTGACTGGCCAGGCCCCGCTGGGCGATGGCCGGGTGCGCAGCCAGGTCGAGTTCTGCGAGCTCGACCCGTCGGGCCGACCGGTAGGGACCGCGCGCCAGTTCGCCATCGAAGGCGATCTGTTGTACATCGACGCCTGGGTCATCAAGTTCGCCGACCAGGCAGTCGAAACGGCCGACCCGCTGCGGTCCGCCTCGATCTGCCTGTTCCAACGCGCCTTTGGCGAATTCCAACAACCCAGCCAGGGGTTCCCGCTCGATGCACCGGGCATCGCACCGGGGGTCTACTCCAACGACCGCGGACCGGCCAGCGCATTCGAGCGCGGGTTGTGGTCCGAATTCTGGGACTATGCCAACGACCCGGAAAAGGCGCAGGCAGCCGGTGTGCGCGCCGCGCACGGCGAAGCGCCGTCGATCAAGCTACTGGCCGGTCGACGCTATCGCATTGAGCTGCGCGCGGCGGGTGGGCTGACAATTGTGCCCGACGAGGCTCCCGCCGCATCGACGGCGCAAACGCCAGGCGCGCCGGTGTTGTAGGCTGGTTCAAGCGCTGGGTCGGCCGGGCGTGGCCTCAGAACGGGGCAACTTCTCGATAGCGCACCTTGCGCTGTCCCGGGGCCACACCATTGGGAAGTTGAATGGTCCGCACCCAGGGGTCGCCATCGACCGAGATGTGCATTTCGGCCAACAACCCGGCCGGCAATTGGCAATCTTCAGCTAGCGTCAGGGTAATTCCGTTGGTGCGGGCCAGCCGAAAGCGGCTCTGGCCAACGACGAGGTAAGATTCAACGTTTGCCGAATACCCGCTGTCCCGTTGATCGCCCATGACGGTTCCTTTCGCGTCGCCCCGTGAACGAGCCGAGTGCTAAGCTCGACTGTGCCATCGGCCGACCAAATTGCAAAGGAAGATAGGCGAAGGTACCGACGGCGAGGTATTTGAATCGAACCGTGCGACGGTGATCAAGGCCGCCAAGAGCTTGCACGCCTATTGGAACGAGCGCGATACCTATCTGCATCTGAAACAGTTTGGGTACATCGGCAAGATCGGAGAGTTCAATGTACCGCAAATCAGAGGCTTTGACGACGCGTTATGGGTGGTCGAAATGGACTACATGCTCATCGCGCCGTACCTGATCGACTTCGGCAAAGTTAGGTTGTTGAACGATCCACAATTCTCTCCCGAGGCCCTGATGCTCTGCCAACGAGAAGGCCTCGAGTTGTTTGGAGAGAACTGGCCACGGGTCGAGCGGCTATTGCGAGAACTGGAGTCGTGCTTGGTGTATTACCTTGTTCCACGGCCAGGCAACATTGTGTTTTGAATGTTCACGCAAACTTCCCGCGAGTCGAGAACGTTCCGCCGCTCCCGTGCACGGGCGAACCAACCGTGACCGACGTGCGGGGCGCAAGGCCGGCTTTCTGGCAGCCAGCGCCGGGCGTAGCCTCGGCCCGAATGATTCATGAGCCTTCTGCTGCGGACGCGAACGTGTCGCGTCTCTGGCGTCAAACCGCCATCGGCCCGGACTCAGGTATTCACCAATACGCTAGACCTCAAACCAGCGTAGTTCCGCTGGAACGAATTTAAGAAAAACTCGAAAC
>CAYSXM010000349.1:0-5363 GCA_964434905.1 uncultured Pirellulales bacterium
GTAGCAATCGGCTTGCCCGTGTTGCAAGTCCAACCTGTCAGATCGCGGCCATTGAACAATAGTCGCCAACCCTCCGTCTGCTCGGCCGAAGTCAATTCGTTGTCGCCCGCTGTGCACCAAACGGCGGTGGCGGACCACATCAACCACGACAGACAAATCGCTCGCGAAAGGCGCATCGATCGACTCCTGGGCAAGAAAAACGGTAGGCAGTCAGGGGGAGTGTGAGGCGACGTCGGATCGCTTCAGAAGCGACGTCGCAGGTCCTGCGCGACGACGTCGCCGCGGCGGCGGCCGGCAAACGGCTGCAGCCGCGCCTGGTTCAACAACCACACCGCGAGGACAGGCTCAGCTTAGGATCTGGCAGCGCGCCGGACAACTAGCGGCCAGTCGACCGGTTCCACGCGCACTGCCCGCACGCCAGGTTCACTGATCAGCTTTTGCAGCGTCTCGGCCCCGCGGCGCAAGCGGCCCGCCGCGTCGCGAATCGCCTCGGCGGGCGCGTCGCGGTCTTGCGCTTGTTGGCGGAATTGAGCCAACTCGGACAGGGCTCCTAGGATGACATGATCCATTTCCTCGGCGTACGGTTCTGGTTTACCGGGCGTTAAACCCCGGGCAGCGTGGTACAGCCCTAGCAGCCCCTTGGCAACTTGGCCGGGCTCGCGGGGCCGGCCGGGTCGGAGCACGCCCTCTGCCGCGCTGGCCAAGGGAACCACACTGGCGACCTGTGACGGTTCGCGCGGTTCCGACGCGATGAAAAACCCGATCAGCATTTCGTCCCAGGTCTGCTCGCCGAAGGTAACCCACTGACTGGGGTCGGGGTTCAGCGGGTTTTCGGGCGAATTGTCGAAGGTGGCCGTGGCCACAAGTTCGGTACCGGCCGGAAAGTGCTTCGGCTCACGAAATGCATATTCCAATTGCCAATTGAAGTCCCAACGCGGAATTTCGAGGAGCAATTCGCGGTTGCCGCCGGGGTACACGGCCTCGTACCGAAACGATTGCCCCCGCACGTGGAGATGCGGAATCAGCTTCAGCAGCTCCACCTCACGGCGAAACACATGGCTGGCACGCACCTCGTGATGGCCCGCGCCAGGCGGAATCTGAAACATCACGTTGATGGCTCGGCCCGACGTGGCGTTGCGCACCACGGTCGATTCGTCGGCAAACTCGAACGCCACGTGCGTCAAATCGCGTCGCGGCAGGCCGTTGGGAGTGTAGTGCATTTGAAACAGTATCTTCGTGCCCGCCGGCAGACGATAAGCCGTGCCAGGTGGCAGACCCGAATCGCGAAAACCGGGTACGAATGCACCGATCAATTCGCCGGGATAAATCGACGGATAGCGCACGCCTGGCCGTTGTGCAAACAGCAACACATGGTGGACCACCGACGGATCGCCTGGTAGCACCACGACCCGGCGAATCCAGCGATCGGAGGTCCACTGAGGGTCGATTGCGAAGTACTGGTAGTCCACCGTGCCCGTGGCTTGTACGTCGAACGGAGCGTCGCTCATCGGATACACCAGGTCGGGCTGGAACGGTGCATCTTCCGCGGTCAGCGAGGCGGGCTCCGCCGCCGCGATCTGGGGGCCTTCAGGGCAACCAGCAGCCAGCCAATCGGCCAAAGTCTGTTTCTCCGCGGTCGTCAAGCGCCGCTCGGCGTGAAACACCCCCGGCTGGCCTGCGGCGGGCCAAGGTGGCATTCTTCCGGCGCCAACCGTTTCGACTGCGGCCTCGGCCCACGCAGCCGCATCGCGATAGTTATCGAGAGCGAAGGGGCCAATATCGCCCGCACGATGACAGACCACACAATTGCGTTGCAAAATGTCTGCTACGTCGGTGGAGTAGCTCGCCTGCGCTCGAGCGCTCGCGACGTGCTTGCGGCCGATCAAGCACCCTACCGCCTCGGTCGTGGTGCGTGCCACCGGATTGCCCGACAGCATCGCCTCGATGGCCGTGGCCAAGTCCCGCTCCGAGGCGGCCGCACGTTGTTGGCCCGGTGCGTACTGATTGTCGATTCGGCCCCGATATCGCACCACACGGTCCGCGTCGAGCAGCACCACCTCGGGCGTGCGTCGGGCGCCCAGTTGCCCGGCCACCTGGCCGCCGGCATCGCAAAGCAGAGGCAATTCCCAGCCCGACTCGCGCGCAAACTCAGCGATTTCCTCGGCGTCGTCCTGCGCGTTGGAATCGATGGCGACCCAGTGCAACCCTTGGCCGGCAAATTGGCGATTCAACTCCAACAGGCGGGGAATATACAGTCTCACCAACGGACACTCGACCCCCACAAACACCAGCGCTACCGGGCCAGCGCCCGCTAGTTCGCTTAGCGAACGCAACTGGCCTTGGGCGTCGGGCAGTCGGAAATCGGCCACTGTTTGGCCAACCTTCACACCGCCCGCCGGCTCTGCGGCAGCGACTTGAACAGCAAACGCCAGCGTGGTCAGACCGATCGCGAGCGCGCGGAACAGATAGCGCACACCCCCGTGCGCGGCAATACCTAATGGGGGTGAGTTTCGACCGGGGTACACCGCGGCGCGCCGGTGGACCAGCGCGCCGTAACGCTCGAATTCCCGATCTAAATGTCGCACTGGGTTGCCCGTAGCTGGGTTCGCGAGCATGCCTCGACTCCTCATGGCCGGTGAACCTACCAAAGCAGACCGCGGCGTGGCGATCGCCCTCGCGGAAGCAACGTCGCGTGGACGAAGTTTCTAGATCGCCTGGTCCCCAACTCTCGTCACGCCTGGGTGCCCTGCGGCTGGGCCTTGGGCAGACGTTCGACAACACGTACCGTACCACAGCCAGTACGGTTTCAGGCAAGCCCCGGTTCGGCGAACGAGCCGACTGCCGACCGCAGCCAGGATCGTCCGCAACCCAGCGGGCGCGCGCACGACGCCCCGAGCCCCGGCGAAAGGTCTAGCGACCGAGCCACGCGCAGCCAACCGTGGCAGCACGAGCACGCGGCGGTTTTAGCTGCCAAAGGGCGCGTTTGCTATTTCGGCGGAGAGGCTATTTCGGCGGAGAGATGGCCTGACCGACGGTCATCAAATAGTCAACCGCGGCTTGTGGAAAGGCGTCGGGTTCCAGGCTCCAAAAACTGACCACCGCGGGATGCCCTTCGAGCACCACCGGCACGTGCATGCTTGAACGCAGCCGGGCCGAAAACGCGCGCAGGTCCGCCGCCGTGGCCTCGGACAATCGTGGCACCACCGTAGGTCCAGCGGCCTGGGCCGCCGCGGCCAGGCCCGAGCCTTCAGCCGGGAAGCCCCCGTCGGTCCCGTGCAGCCCCAATTCCAGCACGGCAGGCTGTTCTACCTGTCGAAATCTCACGCGGCCCTGGTCGACCACGGCAACGCAGACCCGATCGATTTGCGGTACGTCCTTCTGAATGCGCCGCAAAAGCTTGTCGAGGCCTTTGTCGGACGCCAGTGCTTTGCCGGCCAGCCGAGTGACAAATGCCTTCGCCTCGACCGGCGCCAGAGCCGCCGCGTGCTCGAACCGCGCAACCCGCTGGTCGGCGCGTGGCAGCAAGCCGGTGTCAACGTCCGAGGTTTCCTCGAACCAACCGATCATCATCTCTTCCCAAGTTTGGTCGCCCCAGCGTACTTCCGAGTTGGGGTCGGGGTTGGCCGGATTTTCCGACGAGTTGTCGAACACGGCGTGGCACTCTAAGACAGTGCCCGCGGGAACGCGTTTCGGTTCGGCCAGTACATAGGCCGCTTGCCAGTTCGAATCGTAGCGTGGCACATTCAGCACAGTTTCGACACGACCGTCGGGATAGCGCAGATCGTAGCGGAAGGCCTTGCCACGCAAATGCATGTGAGGCACGAACGCCGTGATGTCGGTATCCCGCGAGAATTCGTGCGACGCGTCGACCGGATGGTCCGTGGCGCCGGCGGGAATGCGAAAACCAAAATTGATCGCCATGTTCATGTTGCAAGCCTGCCGCACCGTGGCCGGATCGGCAAACTTGAAACCGACGCAACTGCGATCGGAGATCGGCGTGCCGTTGGCCGTATAGTGCATTTGAAACACCAATCGTGCGCCAGCCGGCACGAAGATGGCCTTCCCTCGGGGATGCACAATGGGCGGGTTGCCCGGCGCGGTTCCCGCAATCAACTGCACGCCACCCCCGCCGGGGTTGAACCCTTGGTCGTCGGCGCGCGGCTCACCACGCTCGGCCGCGCGAAAGTCGGGCAGCGGCACGCCTGGCGCTACCATGAACACGAAAATATGATGAACCACACCGCGATTGCCCGGTCGGCACTCGGTGGCCGACAACCATTTGTCTTCCGTGAAACCTGGGTCGACCGTGAAGTACTGGTAATCGATGGTCCCTTCCATGGGCAATTGGTACGGTTCGTCGCTCATGTAGGCCACAAAGTCAGGCTCGCCGATCCGCCACCCGGTGGTGTACTGCCGGGGGGCTGGTAATTGGGTCGGATCACCTTCTGGAGCGCCGGCGGAAACCCAGTCGTAGATCAGCGTTTTTTCTTCCGCCGAAAGACTGTGGTCGTTCTTGAATCGGCCCACCAGGGGGTCGGCGTGCCAGGGGGGCATCCGCTGTTCTCGCACCACTTCGGCAATCATGTCGGCCCAGCCGGCCGCTTCCTCGTAGTTCGTCAGCGCGAAGGGCCCGATCTCGCCTGAGCGATGGCATTCCTCGCAGTGCTGCTGAAACACACGCGAGATCTGGTTCGAGTAGGTCACCGCCGCGCCCGCCTGCGGGGAACGAATTCGACCAATCAGGCACCCGGCTGGCTCGGTGACCGCCACGCTGACCGATTGCCCGGCCAAAACTTCGTTCAAGGCCTCGGCCAAGTCGCGACGTGAGAGCCGCGGCCGAGTGTAGCCCACGCCCGTGGCGAAACTGTATTGATCGTCGATGCGGCCCACGTACCTCACTACCCGTTCGGCGTCGAGCACGTAGACCGTGGGGGTGCGCTGGGCACCTAGCAGTTCGGCAACATGATTGCCTGAGTCGCGGAGAAGCGGAAACGTAATGCCGTGTTCGCGCGCGAAAAGCGCCAGCTCGCTTACCGAATCCTGGCGGTTGGCATCCAGCCCCAAAAACTGCACACCTTGCCCTTGAAATTCGGCCGCCAACTCGGCGGCGCGCGTGGCATAGACCCGGGCTAGCGGACATTCCACCCCGAAAAAGTACAACACGACAGCCTTGGCCTGGCCGTACTCGCGTAGTTCGTGCAAGCGTCCGCGGGAATCTTCCAGCGAGAAGTTTTCGACCCGTTGGCCCACCGCCGATTGTAAATGAGCTTCCTTGGCTCCCGTCGAGGCGACCAGCATTCCGGCAAGTGCCCAGGCGCCCAAGCTGGCTGTATGAATTCTCATCTGATCTACCTCTACGAGAT
>CAYSXM010000350.1:0-5344 GCA_964434905.1 uncultured Pirellulales bacterium
ATGATGTAGTCGTTTCCAGTGTGGCCTTTCCGGCGGCCTTTCGGGGTCGCCTGGGCCTGGTGGGTGCCAGGCTAAGCGTCAGTCGCGAAATCAAGCCAAACAACGATCTTGAGTGTCATTGAGAAAGGAAAACATAACCATGGCCAAGGGCATCAACCTGCGTCCGTTGGATGATCGCGTGGTGGTCGAGCCTCTGGAAGCAGAAGAGCGGACCGCTGGCGGCATCGTGCTGCCGGACACCGCCAAGGAAAAGCCGCAGCGTGGCAAGGTCATTTCGGTGGGGCCAGGCAAGCTTCTGGATAGCGGTCAGCGTGGTTCGCTGTCGGTTGCGGTCGGCGACGAAGTGATCTTTGGAAAGTATTCCGGCACCGACATCGAGGTCGATGGGCGCGATATCAAGATCCTGCGCGAAGGTGATATTCTGGCCAAGGTGTTGGCCTGAGCCAGCGTTTCGTAGCGCAAGCAGTTTCCGGCGCCGAGGTGCCCTAGGTGACTTGGTCGAATACGTAGTGCGGTGCCCGGGCAGCAGTGCTCGTTTGCGGGAGCGTGGTCGGACAGCACATGTGTTTGTCGAGGACAGTGTTATTTAAGAGTGTGTTTTTCAGGACGATGTCTGTTCAGGTCTGTGATCGAAGTATCAGGTTTTTCTCGTTGCCGTCTAAGTGTTGGTTTTTTTGGACGGACGTTTCGCGGCACTCGAACCACTCGGGCTGCCGCACTACCAGTCGCCGGCACCGCAGTTTGGTCCACGCACCCTGCAGGGGTGAATGCCGTGGGTTGAATACGCGGCCGGAAGTCGACCCCAACCATCTAGTGAGGAGCCGCCACCGTGGCGAAGCAATTACTGTTTGAAGATCAGGCTCGGGCCAAGATGCTGCGGGGCGTGGAAAAGCTCGCCCGTGCCGTGGCAGTGACCATGGGTCCGACGGGTCGCAATGTGATTATCGACAAGTCGTTTGGCGGACCGTCGGTCACCAAGGACGGGGTAACGGTCAGCAAGGAAGTCGAGCTGGACGACCCATTCGAGAACATGGGCGCCAAGCTGGTCAACGAGGTCGCCTCGAAAACCTCGGACGTCGCTGGCGATGGCACGACCACGGCCACGGTGTTGGCCCGGGCGATTTTCCGCGAAGGTTTGCGGACCGTTGCGTCGGGAAGCAACCCCACGGCGGTGCGACGCGGAATCGAGTTGGCGGTCGAGGCGGCAATTGAAAAGCTGCGTTCGATGGCCAAACCAGTGTCGAGCAAGGAAGAGATCGCCCAGGTAGGCTCGATCAGTGCCAATAACGACATGACGATCGGCAAACTATTGGCCGATGCCGTGGAGAAGGTCGGCAAGGACGGGGTGATTACCGTTGAAGAGGGGAAAACCCGCGAGACCACCCTGGAATTGGTCGAGGGGATGCAGTTCGACAAGGGCTATCTCTCGCCATATTTCATCAACAAGCCGGCCGAGATGAACTGTGTTTTGGACGATGCCTATGTGTTGATCCACGAAAAGAAGATCTCGAACCTACGGTCGATCATCCCCTTGTTGGAACAGATCATTCAGGTGGGTAAGCCGCTGTTGATCATCGCCGAGGATGTCGACGGCGACGCATTGACCGCGCTCGTGGTCAATCGCCTGCGGGGTGTGCTCAACTGCTGCGCGGTGAAGGCGCCTGGTTTTGGCGATCGCCGCAAGGCCATGCTGGGTGATATTGCTACGCTGACCGGCGGAGTGCTGATTAGCGAGGACTTGGGCCTGCAACTGGAAAAGCTGTCGCTCAAGGAACTCGGCCGCTCGAAGCAGGTCAAGGTCGACAAGAACGGCACCACGTTGATTCAGGGCGCAGGCAAGCAATCGGAAATTCAGGCGCGCATCCAGCAAATTCGCAATCAACTGGAAAACACCGAGAGTGAATACGATCGCGAAAAATTCCAGGAACGGCTGGCCAAGCTGACCGGGGGCGTGGCGATCATTTCGGTCGGTGCGGAAACCGAATCGGACATGAAACAGAAGAAAGCCCGGGTGGAAGACGCGTTGCACGCGACCCGGGCAGCGGTGGAAGAGGGCGTGCTGCCGGGTGGTGGCGTGGCCTTGTTGCGGTGCCGCGAGGCCGTGGAAAAGGCCCGCAGCGGCGCTCGTGGCGATGAACGCATAGGGGTCGACATCGTGCTTGGGTCGCTTGAGCAGCCCCTGCGACAGATTGCCGACAACTGTGGTATCGATGGTTCCGTGGTCGCGGACGAGGTGTCGCAAAAATCGACCAACATGGGCTACGACGCCAACCGCGGCGAATACGTCGACATGCTCAAGGCGGGCATCATCGACCCATTGAAGGTCGTTCGCTCCGCACTGAGCAACGCGGCCAGCATTGCCGGTCTGATGTTGACGACCGAAGCGTTGGTCACCTCGTTGGACAAGGACAAGAAGGGCAAGCGGGGAATCGAAGGCGTCGGACGCTAAGGAGCAGTCAAGTTCCCCGCGGGGTGACGCGCCTCGGGAGGATCGTCGGTCCGACCCACCAGTTAGCGAGGCACCCGAACTAATCGCGGCCCGGAATTCTTTCGGTAATGTTTTATGCGGGCCGTTGCTACCGAAGCAGCGGCCCGTTTGCAGCGCGGTGGTGTGGAATCCGCGACGCGGGAGATCGAAGCGTGGCTGGGTCCGAGGCGCCGCGGTCCCCGGGTGGGGTTATGACGGCGCAGGCGAGTTCGGCCCCATGGTCTATACTTGCGTAATTGGCGGCCGACGGGCGGCGGCGTTCTTCAGCCATGGCGACGATGGCCTCCAAACGCGACTATTACGAAATCCTGGGCGTCGCGCGGACCGCGTCGATCAAGGAAATCTCCGACGCTTATCGCAAGCTAGCGATCAAGTTCCATCCGGACAAAAATCCGGATGATGAAGAGGCGGTGGGCTACTTCAAAGAGGCTTCCGAGGCCTTTGAAGTGCTCAACGATGCTGATAAACGCGCGCGTTATGACCGTTACGGGCATGCTGGCGTTGAGGCAGGGGGAGGAGCGCCCCATTTCAACGACGTCAACGACATCTTCAACGCGTTTGGCGATATTTTCGGCGACATCTTTGGTCGACGTTCGGGAGGGCCGCGCGTTCGGCGCGGGGCCGACGTGCGCTGCCAGGTCACGTTAGACCTGATGGAAGCGGCCAAGGGTTGTACCAAAACACTCGAGTTTGAACGCCACGAGAAGTGCATCGTCTGCGAGGGTTCCGGGGCCAAACCTGGCAAACAACCAGAGCTCTGCCGCTATTGCGGTGGCGTCGGCCAGGTGGTGCAGTCCTCGGGCATCTTTCGGGTGCAGGCAACTTGCCCGGGTTGCCACGGAACCGGAAAACTGATTAAAGACCCTTGCACGAAGTGCCAGGGCGCTGGAACCGTACTGAAGCGGGTGCGGCGCGATGTGCAGATACCAGCCGGGGTCGATACCGACACCCGATTGCGATTAGAACGAGAAGGCGAACCCAGCCCCGATGGCGGACCGCCAGGCGATTGCTACTGTTTTATCGCGGTGAAGGAGCACCCGCTGTTTCAACGCGATGGCCTGCACCTGGTGTGCCGGGTTCCGATTACCTATGCGCAGGCGGCGCTGGGGGCTGTGATCGAGGTGCCCACGCTCGACGGATCACATCAGTTGGATGTGCCCGCGGGAACACAGACCGCGGAAGTTTTTCGGTTGCGCGGCCAGGGCATGCCCGATCCTCGGCTGCGGAGCCGGGGCGACTTGCTGGTGCAACTAAATATCGAAACGCCCAAGAAGCTTACCGCCCGGCAAACCGAATTGTTGCGCGAGCTAGCCGAACTCGAACACACGCATGTCAGCCCGCACCGCAAGACGTTTTTCGACAAATTGCGCACCTATTTCACGGGCCCGGAAGAGCGTGCGGAGCAAGACGTATGAGTAGTGCGGAAAAATCGACGGAACAACAGTCTGGTTCCAAGTCGCCGGCCGACGCCGCCACAGGCGTGCCAGCCGCCGACCCCGCGGTGCAGGAACTAGAACGCGAATTGCAAGCCGCGCAAGACCGCGCGCTGCGCGCCCAGGCGGAATTAGAGAACGTGCGCCGCCGTTTGCAGCGCGACCTGGACGATGCGTTGCGCTATGCCAACTTGCCGCTCTTGACCGACCTGTTGCCGGTGTTGGACAACGTCAGCCGCGCGATCGATGCTTGCGACAAAGGGGGCGATCTGGCGGTGCTGGTAGCGGGTGTGAAGATGGTGTCGCAGCAAATCGGGGCGGTGTTGGACAAACACCATTGCGTGCAGATTCCGGCCATGGACCAACCGTTCGACCCCGGCGTGCATCAGGCCGTGGCGCAGCAAACCGTCGAGGGGCGCGCCGCGAACACGGTGGTGGCGGTAGCGCAGGCCGGCTTCCGGTTGCACGATCGTGTTTTGCGGCCGGCATTGGTGGTGGTTTCGAGTGCCCCGACCGAATCGTCTGAAGGCTAGCGCGGCCTGCGCCCGTGGCCGTGCCAATCGCCCCGCGGGGGCCCTAGCGCAAATCAACACAGGAGAGCCACGCCATGCCCACGTACGACTATGTGTGCGACGGCTGCGGACACAAATTCGAGTTGTTCCAGTCGATGTCGGAGGCCACGAAGAAAAAGTGCCCGAAGTGCAAGAAGAGCAAGCTGCGCAGGCTGTTCGGGGCCGGTGCGGCGCTGATGTTCAAAGGCTCGGGTTTCTACATCACGGACTATCGCAGCGAGGCGTACAAGAAACAGGCAGCGGCAGACAGCAAGAGCGGCGCCACGGGGTCGAGCGATGGCGGTAGCGGTGGAAAATCAGATGGTGGAACGTCGAACAAAAGTTCGTCGAAGGACTCTTGACCCCCGTACCTTGAACACGGCCCGCGACCGCTTGCGCTCGAACCAGGTTTAATGCTCATAGCACCGCGGCGACAACTCCCATGGGGCGGGTTGAGCCCGGAATTCCACTCACGGAGAAGGGGGGCTAGCGGTGGTCCAACCCAATTGTCCCGTGTGCGGTCAGCGGGTGCCAGTCGAAGAGAACCGCGCACTGCCGTTCTGTTCGCGCCGCTGTCGCGAGGTCGATCTAGGGCGCTGGTTGGGCGAAGCCTATCTCTATAGCGTGCCCAAGGATGACGAGTCGCAGGAACTGGTCGACGAGGAAGAGGGCTAGCAGCAGGCTCTGGGTCCCACTGGCTTTGCCAGTACACTGGAGTGTATTGTCGGCCACCAGCCGGTTCCGCACATCGAACGTGTAAGTGGCCTGCTCGAGCAACGCACCGGTGGGCGACCTGGTCTCCTTCGAAGCCTGGTTCCCGGCGTCGTCGTAGCCGTACGCGATGTCGTAATCGGTCAACCAGGTGCCTGTCG
>CAYSXM010000351.1:0-5325 GCA_964434905.1 uncultured Pirellulales bacterium
AGCAATCGCGGCTGACAGCCAGCATCGGGGCTCGCGACTGGCGCCTGGCCGCGCCCGTGGCCGATTCGGATTTCAACGTGACGATTCCCGAAACTTGGCAAAAGGTCGATGCGCTGCCCGTGTTTCTGCCTGTTCCGTTGGTCGATCCGCTAGCCATTGCCGATGGCCAATCTGGTAGCGGGCCCGATGCGGTTGAACCCGCTAACGCAGACAACCCCTAGCCGCTCGTTGAAGAATTCGACGCGCCTGCTAGCGGAGCTACCTGTTCCATCGGTAATCAACCAGAACTCTCAACACATCACAGGATGGCAAGCCATGGCCCTGATCGATCGTGAAACGGTGCTCGCCCGGTTACATGCCAAGGTGGCCGCCGGCCAGCCAATCATCGGGGGCGGCGCGGGCACGGGTATCAGCGCCAAGATGTCGGAGGTCGGCGGCGTTGACCTGCTGGTCATTTACAACTCGGGACGTTTTCGCATGGGGGGGCGCGGTTCGCTGGCCGGGATGATGCCCTACGGCGATGCCAACGCCATCGTGATGGACATGGCGCGCGAGGTGTTGCCTGTGGTTCGGCACACGCCGGTGCTGGCGGGTGTGTGTGGCACCGATCCGTTTCGTGTGATGAAGCTATTCCTGCGCGACGTCGACCAGGCAGGGTTTTCCGGCGTACAGAATTTTCCCACGGTGGGCCTCATCGACGGCCGCTTTCGCGCCAACCTGGAAGAAACCGGCATGGGGTTTGGCCCCGAGGTCGACATGATCCGGTTGGCTCACGAAATGGGGCTGTTGACCACGCCCTATTGCTTCAACCCGGAAGAGGCAACGGCCATGGCCCGGGCTGGTGCCGATGTGCTGATTCCCCACATGGGCCTGACGACCAAGGGTTCGATCGGCGCGGAGACCGCGCTCACTCTGGAAGAATCGGCCAAACAGGTTCAAGCCATGCACGACGCAGCCAAGCGCGTCAACCCGCGGCTGCTGGTGCTGTGCCATGGCGGACCGATCGCCGAGCCGGCCGACGCGCAATACATTCTCGACCACACCCAGGGCATCGTGGGTTTTTACGGCGCCAGTTCGATGGAGCGGCTGCCGGTCGAGTCGGCCATCGCCGAGCGGGTGAGCGAATTCACGCGGATGACGTTTCGGCGCGGCGCTGGGTAGTGCCGGCAGCGTGCCGCCCCACGTGGTTGATCCGCGCGAACACGTCGTTCAATACCCAGTGAAACAGGCACAGGTGGATGCTTTCGACCATGCCCATGTCGTCGAGCGGCACATGCACGCCGTGATGTGCCAGTTGCTTTAGCTGGCCGCCGGCGAACCCGGTCAGCCCCAGCGTTTTCAGGCCGTGGCGATTGGCCCATTCAACCGCGCGCAGCACATTGGGGCTGTTGCCCGACCCGCTGATCGCCACCACCAGGTCGCCAGGCCGGCCGTAGTTCATCAGTTGTTGCACGAAAATCTGATCGTACCCGACGTCGTTTCCCAGCGCCAGGATCCAACCCAGGTTGTCGGTCAGGCTCATGACCTTGAGCCGCTTCTTCGATTCGTCGGCCAGGTCCGCCTGGTGCAGCGTGCTTTTGCCCAGATCCTCGCTCATGTGGGTGGCGGTGGTACCCGAGCCGCCATTGCCCAGAATGTAAACGAACTTGTCTTGTTCCCAGGCCTGGAAAATCAGGTCGGCCATCTGGCGAATTTCGCCGGCCTGCAACCGATCGAGTTCGGCGTGCAAGCGGCCCAGGTAGTCGGAAACATCCAAATGTGCGCCGAGCATGAACAATACCTCGCGGAGAAGGAAGACCCTGGGTTCAGTCCACGGCGCGTCGCGCGCGTGCCGCGCCGAGACTGCCATTTTAAACGGAGAGCCGCCTGCCCCGCGAGCCCCACGCTATGTGACAGGACCCCAGGTCTCGCGGTATAATCGGGTCATGAGCCAGGAATTCGACGCCATCTACGAAAACGGCGTGCTCCGACCCCTGAAACCCGTTGAGTTGCGGGAACATGAGGTGGTGAGCGTCGTCGTTGCGCAAACTACCACACCGAATGCCGAGGCATTGGCGGTGGGCGAGAAGCAGCGCCGCATTCTGTTGGCCTTTGCCGACAAGATGGAATCGCTGGCCGATCCGGCACTTGCCGACGGCGCCTCGAATCGCGACCACGATCGGTTGATCTACGGCGGGTAGATCATGATCTTTGTGGACACCGGCGCTTGGTTCGCGTTCTCAGTCCCCACGGACCCTGACCATGCATCGGCTCGGGCGCTGATCGACGCCAATCGAGAGCCCTTAGTCACGACGGATTTTGTTGTAGATGAATTACTGACCTTGTTTCGCGTCCGCAATCAGTCGCATCGCGCTCACCAGTGGCTCGATGACGTGTACCGCGCCGGCGCTTTTGATCTCGTGCGAATCACACCGGCCGATTTTGAGCGGGCCATGGCCATCTATCGCGACTTTGCCGACAAGCTGTGGAGTTTCACGGATTGCACGAGTTTCGCCGTGATGGAACGGCTGGCCATTACGAAGGCGTTCGCCTTCGATCAGCACTTTCGGCAATATGGTTCCCTGACAATTCTGCCGTAGCGCGATTGTTCATCGTCGCGGCAGAACACTTCAGTGAAAATGCGGCGAGTTCTGGTGGGTGCGGCAGGCTTCTTCCGAGGCATGGGGTGGTCCTTCTCCGGCCCCTGAAACTAACGTGTTGGACTGTCCGCGGAAAGCCGAGCACCTCAGCTGCTGCGAATGTAATTCGCGCCGATGAGCAGGGAAAGCTTTGGTCAGCAGCGCATCCTCGAAAATGAAGCCTACTGGCCACCAGAGATCCCTCGCCGCACACACCGCACACCCACTACACCCCGGACTGCGCCTCGCGCTTGCCGCGCGCCACATCGAGCGCCACCAGCAGCGCCGCGCCTACCACAAAGAACACCAGCAGGCTCAGCACGGCCAGGTGGGGGCTGTTGCTCCAGGCCAGGATCGAAGCGAACATGAAGGGGCCCACTCCGCTGGTGGCCTTGCCCGACAGATTGAAGAACCCGAAGAATTCGCCGCTGCGTTCGGCGGGCGTCATCATCGCCATGATCGCGCGCGATACCGACTGAATGCCCCCCATCACCAGCGCCAGCACCGCGCCCATGCACCAGAACTGCCATTTCGCCGAGATGAAAAACGCGCCACACAGCCAGGCCACGTAAACCGCGATACAGGCCAGCAAGATGGGTTTGTTGCCCAGTCGGTCGGCCGCCTTGCCCACCAGCCACGCGCCGGGCCAGGCCAGGAATTGAATCATCAGCACCACTTGCGTCAATTCACCCGCCTCGATCGCCAGCACCTGTTTGGCGAACGGTCCCGCTTGGGTAATCACCGTCTGCACGCCGTCGTTGTAAACCAAGAAGGCAATCAAGAACAAAAACAGCATCGGAAAGCGCCGCACGCTGGCCAACGTCTCCAGCACCTGGCGGAACGCGCCCGACGCGGTCTGGCCCCACGATTGCTGTTCCTGACGCGGCTGCCCACGATCGCGCAGCACAATCAGCGCCGGCAGCGAAAACAAACCCCACCACACCCCCATCAAACCCAGGCCCAGTTGCAGCCTCAACGGCATGACCGCATCGCGAGCCCGGATCGTGCCCCGCGTCCAGCCAAACGTCAACTGCTCGGGCACCGTGTCCGGGGCTTCCACGCTGGTCGCCTGGCCGCGCTGGCGTAGCGACTTGCGCGCCGCCGGGCCCCGCGGCTTGTAACGTGGCGCGTCGCCGTCGAGCAGTCGGTGAGCGACGAACTTGTCGCCGGGCAAGACCCACACCGAGCCGGGTTCAGCCGAAGAACCCGCGGTGCCAAAATCGAACAACAGGTCGAGCGCTTCGGTGCCCTTGTCGGTCTCGGCGCCCAACTGAGATACGCGCAGTCCGTTGGCGGCCCAGCCAAGACCTGTTGCGTTGGAAGTTTCCAGAGTCACGTGCAGTGGTTCGTCGCCCACCGTGGCTTCGAGGGTGTTCGACAAGAACTCACCCCGCGCGGTCGCGCGCGCGGAAAATGATTCTCCCGCCACGCGCAGCGCGACGGGGTCGCGCGGCTTGGCCGGGTCGCCCAAGAACAACTCCACTCGATAGCGCCCCGGCGGCACCGCCACGGAGAATTCGCCGCTGGCCGCACTGTGATAGTCGGCGGTTAGGCCAGGGTGATCGACCGAGCCTTCGGGCAGGCCCAGCTTGCCTCCCAGCATGATCAGCAGCATGGCCAACAACAGTGCCAAGCCGCCGCCGATATAGCCCAGGCCGAAACCGAAGCTCGACACCCGGTTCATCGAACGTTCGTCGGCAATTTCGGGCAGAAAACCGTTGTAGAAGCCATACGACAGCTCGTACCCCAAGTTCGCCACGGCATACAAGCCCACGACCAGCCAGGGATTGTCGGGCGAGACGAAACACATGCCCAACGCCGCGCACGCGGCCGGCAGTGTGGTGAGCCCCAACCAAAGCCGTTTGGTTCGTGCGGCGTCGGCCGCGGCCCCTAGGACGGGCGACAAGACGGCCGCCAGAAGCGTGGTGCCGCTAATCACATAGCCATAGGCCAGCACGCCGGCGTTGCCGGCAAACACAACGCCCGAGATATAAAACATCAGCACCGTGATCGACAGCGTCGAATAGGCGCTGTTGGCCCAGTCGCACATCGCCCAGGCCCAGATTTCGGCGCGGGTGCCGTTTCCCGTCGCCTCGGACTTCTTGGGTGTGTCGGACGACTGGAGAGGTTGAATCATGCCGTGTGCCACTTGTGCCAGGGAACCAGCGAGGCAGCATTATGCGCCGCGCCGTCAGCCGGCAACAAGAGAACCGCGAATTCGCTTCGCGCTAGCAGCGCACCTGGGGGGCCAAGTGCTGGCCGAGGTCCGAGCCATGCGCCGGCCCAGAATGGGCTACTTCGCGACCACAGGCAATTCCTGGCCCGCCGGTTCGGCGGCCATGGCACGAATGTCTTCGGTAATTTTCATCGAGCAGAATTTGGGGCCGCACATGCTGCAGAAGTGCGCGCTTTTGAAGGTATCTTGTGGCAGGGTTTCATCGTGCATTCGCCGCGCGGTTTCCGGATCGATCGACAGCCGGAATTGCTCGTTCCAATCGAAGGCAAACCGCGCCCTGCTGAGTGCGTCGTCGCGGTCGCGCGCGCCGGGGCGTTGGCGGGCCAAATCGGCGGCGTGTGCGGCAATTTTGTAGGCCACCACGCCCTGCTTTACGTCCTCTCGCTCGGGCAGCCCCAAGTGTTCCTTGGGGGTCACATAGCACAGCATGGCCGCGCCGCTCCACCCGGCCAGGGCCGCCCCGATGGCGCT
>CAYSXM010000352.1:0-5312 GCA_964434905.1 uncultured Pirellulales bacterium
GAAGCACCAGGCGTTTTTGGAAGGCATCGTCGCCAAACAGCGCAATCACGCGCGCGGTAGTCGGCGTTTCAGCCGACAGCCAGTCGATTGCGGAGACTACCGATGGCATGGGCTCAGGGAGCGCGAGCAGGGCCGAGGTAAGTCGAACAAGGAAGGACAACGAAGCACGGCGCCGACACCAAAGCGCTTGGCCACGAGTAGGGGGCTGGTGGTTCGCGGGCGCGTGGCCCAGTATACGGCGCGCGGCCGAAAGACGCGAAGTCCCGTTAGTCGCGCCGCGAGCGTAGGGGCCGGATTTGGCGAATTTTGCCGGTGGGTCGCAACCGGTCGAGCAGGGCCGGTTCGCGACTTTCGACGATGCGCAAATTGCCTGCAAAGTCGACGACTTCCAGTCGCAGATACACCTGTTCCGGGGTGTCGGTGTCGAACTTCCAAGCGTACGCGCCCGAGTTCTCGATTTCCGAGGCGATTACCGTCCACGGCCCGTTCGGCCCTAGCCCATAGGCCAGTGTGATGGGTGCATCGGCGAGCCAGTCGTCCGTCGCTTCCCAACGAATGGTCAACACGCCGGCGTCGCCTTCGAAGGCATGCTCCCACGGTAGCAAGCGCGCCACAGGCTTGGACAGGTCGACCCCTACCCAGACGTCGGGCGTGTCACCCTCTGCAGGGGGTCTTCCCGCCAAGCCGCTACCGCTTTGCACTGTGAGCCGGAAGCCGTACAGGCCTGGTCCGTCGACGTTGGCAACCAGGGGCGATTGCGCATCGTCGTCGCTGCCGTAGCTGGACCAGGTTTGTCCGCCGTCGGTGGTGCCCCACAACTCCACCTTGGCGATACCCGAGCTGCCGACCGATTCGATTTCATAGTCCAGTTCGAATTCTCGGGTCGACACCATCTGCGGTTCGACGCCAGGCGGCAGTTGCGACAGATTGAACCCCGCCGGCTGGTCGACCGGTGGCGCGTGCCGCACGGTATCACGCGCGCCAGCATGCGGTGCCGCGGTTTCCACAGAGGCGCCGGCCGGCTCGTCGTCGGGCGCGTTCGCACGAGGGTCGGTTCCACCCCAGTCAGACGGGGCACCACTGGCGATTTCCTCCCCAGTGACCGCGGGTGCATGGGGCGCGGCTGCGGGCAAGGGAATGGATTCGGGCGGTCCGATTCTCGAAGCCAACCGACCCGGCGTGCCAGCTGGCTCGGGTGCCGATCGGCCCGGTGGCGGCGGCAGTAGTTCCTCGCCACCGGGGTTACCAGCCAGGGGGGCCTCGGCCACGCGGTCGACTGGCCACGCGGCGGCCGCGGCGGTTTGCTCGGCGCTGGGCAGGGCGCCGTCGAACACTGTGCGCGGCGCACCAAGCGGAGCTGTGCCGGCAGAGGTGGCGGCGGCCAGGGGCGCCTCGGCCACGGCTACATTGCCGGCCAGGTCGGTCAATTCACACCGCACCACAAAGGCCGACGAAGGATCGGGGGCCGGCCACCATGCCGCGCGCCCGCTGAACTCGACGCGCGTGGCCTCGAGTGGAATCGGGTCCACCGCGACCGCCTGCCATGGCGCGTCGGTGGCAGCAACCTGGTATTCAAGTTGCAGGCCGTCTGCACGCAGATGCAGGTCGCTGATGACCCACTGCGCCACCAATTCGCCCGTGGGTCCTCGGGCGACTTGAAAATTCAGGCTAGGCGGTTGTGTGTCGACAATGACGCGCAGTTCGGGGGTCAGTGGTCCGGCAGGCGTGGTGCTGGGCAGGCTGACAGTGCGCACCGTGAACCAGTATTCGCCGTCACTGGGTGCGCGGAACACGAAGTGTTTCGTGCCGGCGGCCACGCGACTATGGCTGCGCCAGTTTCGCCCGGCGTCGCTCGACACGTTGAGTTCGACCTCGACTCCACCGGCCCGAGCTGGTTCGTCAAGCCGATAGGGAATCTGGAAGCTGGTCTGGCGGGTGAAAATTGGCGCGGGCGCAGCAGCATAGCTGGTGGCGCACCAGGCCACGATCGAACATACGCCAAGCACCACAGGGCCGCGTCGCACCTGCTGTTGCCTTCGGGAATGAGCGAGGGGTGAATGCCGGAGGCGAGCGAGGGTCCGCCACTTTCGTATCGACCCACCGCGGTGGCCTCCTTCACCACAGCACGTCGGTCACGCGGCGAACACTAGCGGCTGCGCCCACGCGATCGGCTTCGGTAGATTGTCCGTACCGGGCAAGCCTTGACGTCTCGGCAATTTGAATCGCGCGGGGTGGCCGCTCAGCGTGCTGGCGCGTTCGAGCTGGGTGGCGCGTCGGCAGCAGGTTGGAGCGAGGCCGACGGGGCAGGGGGGGCACTGGCGAGTTCTGGTGGCGACAGAGATTCGCCTCCGGCGATGGTCAACGAAGCCGCGAACCGAGCCGGCTTGGTCTCGTGGTCGAGCGCCGCCGTGGTTCCATCGGCCAGTAGCACATGGACCACGCCCGTCGTGTGCAAACTGGCGGGGCCTGGCCGATCGAATCGGTTCATTTGCTGGCTCATGGAGCTGAAATCTAGATCTCGTGGAGCCAGCCATTCGAACGGCGGGTTCGCGGCGGCGGTCTCGACCAAGATGATTGTTTTTCGGGGCGGATCGCGAACGTCGCCACGCCGGCGCACGGCGGTGGGGTCCCAAAACAGGCCGGGCCCCACCACTGCCACATAACTGGTGTGTCCTAGACCCGCTTCCGGGCTGGCCGGGCACCCCAGCGCCGATGGCATTTCCTGGGCGAGTTCTCGATTGTGCGGCCCATTCCACGGTTCGCTGAAGTCGTAGCGCTCGTAGACGTGCGAGGCACCCAAATAAGGCGCCACCAGAATTCGCCAACTGTGCGCGGGTTGGCCATCGGCGCCAGGCAAGCTGGCGGGTGGATAGCACCCGAAGTCGTCGTGATACGATTCCAACGCCGCACCAAGTTGCGCCAGATGTCCCGCGCATTCCTGGCGTTGGAAGTCGCCCATCCAACTGCTGACGCCGACAAAAACCAAAGCAACTACCAACGCGCACGCCACGAACATCAACAGACAACCTAGCGCCTGGCCCCACCAGGATCGACGGTGCCGGGTTCCAAATTCCGTGATCGGCCCGACAATGGTAACTGTCTGGCCACAACCGGCGCAGGGCCCTGATTGCCCCACGAATTGTTCTTCGACCAGCGTGGTGGCAGCGCAGTGTGGGCAGGTGAAGCGTACGACGGGCATTTCTCTCTGGCCCTTCACGCTGAGTGTGGGCGAACGTGCGGGGCGCACCAGGTCGGGCTACACTGTTGGCTTGGTGCCACGCAATTCCTCTCGCGTAGCACGTACCACCTCGACGAACTGTCGAGCCAGGTGCGACAGGCGCGCCCAATCGCCGCGAGCCAAGGTCGCCGGTTCCACCAGCGCGCTGCCCAACCCCAGGGCCACGGCGCCGGCGCGCAAGAAATCGGCGGCGGTCGCCAAGGTAACGCCCCCGGTGGGCATCAGTCGGATATGCGGAAGTGGCCCCGCCAGCGCGCGCAGGTAGCCTGGCCCGACTGCGTCGCAGGGAAAAACCTTGACGACATCGGCCCCGGCCTGGTGCGCGGCAAGTACCTCGGTGGGCGTAAAGGCACCGGAGAATATGGGAACTCCGTGGCGCCGTGCCAGGGCAATCACGTCGGTATTCAATGTGGGAGTGACCAGGTACCGCGCACCTGACAGGAGGGCGATGCGCGCGGTTTCCGGATCGAGCACCGTGCCCGCGCCCAACGCCACCTGGTCGCCTAAGCGGCGTGCCACGTCTTCGAGCGCACGGTGCGCGGCGGGCACCGTAAACGTGATTTCCACCGCGGTCACGCCGCCGTCGACCAGCGCGGCTGCGGCATCTGCCAGCGCGTCGCCGCGCGGCGAGCGGACCACGGCTACCAACCCGGATTCCAAGACCCGATCGAGCACGTTGGAAGCGGCCATCGGCAAAGCCCGGGCGGTTTGCGGAAGATGCGGGAAGGGATCGCGGCTGGAAATCTCAGAATAGCCACGACCGTGGCGAATGCCAGCGGCCTGGTCGTTTGGGCAGGCACCGTCGCTAGTTGGCTGGTGTCGAGGTGGGCCGGTGAGAGTGAAAATCGCAACTTGTCAGGAGCCCTGGCGCGAACCGTGATCGTCTGCTCCGCGTATCGAAGCTTGCTTAGGAAACTGGAGGCCGAATGTGGCCGGCCCGGCTTGAGGTCGGCCTGCTTGGCGCGGTGCGCTGTCTCGCAGGTGAAATGCTCTAATAGCCGCGCGGGCAAAACGCAGGGGGTTTTGGCCGGACGCGGTGCCCCCCTCAGCGCATCGCCACCCATAACACGGGGGGGCGGAAGTTCTGGCGTGCCCCGGGACCGGGGCGAGGTAGCTGGCACCGTGGAGCAGCCTGCCGCGGAATGGCAGGCGAAGCTTCCTAGCAGCGAAACTCGGGAAAAAACTCGGGGGAGGCAGGCGGAGAAGGAGTGCTCGATTGCTGGACGACCGTTTCAGAGAGTCTCATAATGCACGGGGAGTGCCTACGGTTGGACATGGACCAGGGGGCTAATGTTGGCGCGGAGTGGAAACGCAGTCGGATGCGCGAGTTTTTAACGTCACCAGCGGCCCAGGTCGTGCTGTCGCTGGCCATGCTGGCGATGCTCATTGCCGTGGGTTTTTACCTAGTTGCGAAAGTTCGCGCAACCGTTACGGACGAACCAGCGGGAGCGAGCGAAATGCTGTCAAAATTCCGCGACATGCACGTTCAGGGAGAGTTGGATGACCAAGAGTTCCGCACGATTCGTAGCCGGTTGGCGAATCGATTGCGGCAGGAGTTAAAGGATACCGGCGAAGAGGCTTAGGGTGGCCAATGCCGGAGGTGCTCACGCACCGTGGGGGGCGCCACCGATGAGGTAACGACGGACTGGTAACGACAGACGGCGTCTGGGATCGCCGTGGGGAGCGCGCGAGCGCGACCGCAGCCTGGGCTCGAAACACACGTGGTAGGGATGCCTGAGGCCGTGCCGTTCGCGGCACCGTGGCCACTCGAGCAACACCGAGAAACTGACCTGGCTCTCGGCTGCCGCGCCCTGCGGGGAGCGGCCCGAGCGAAAAAGGAGTTGGCATGCCCACGGGTGATTTGAACAGCGGCGGCCGCCGCAGTAGCAGTACTACCAAGAAAAACGCCTTCTGTTCGTTCTGTCGCAAGAGCTATCGTGATGTGGGGCCCTTGGTCGAAGGCCCTGGCGATGTTTACATCTGCGGCGAGTGCATCGAGTTGTGTCAGTCGATTCTCGACCAAGAGCGTCGTCGTCGGGGCACGACCAAGCAGTTGTTCAACAAGGTGCCCACG
>CAYSXM010000353.1:0-5312 GCA_964434905.1 uncultured Pirellulales bacterium
GTGATCACAACCTCTCCGCGGGCGTGACGCAAGCCGCACATGACTGCCGCGTGCTGGCCAAAGTTGCGCGTCAATTGCACGGCCCGCACCCGCCCGGGTCGCCGCTCGCCCAGATCTTGAATTATGGCGAACGAGTCGTCGGGACTGGCATCGTCGACGAATACCAGTTCCCAATCGCCAGGAAAGCGCGGTTCCAGTGTCTGCGCCACGCGGTCGACCAGCGTCGGCAGCGTGGCGCTGCTGCGAAACACCGGAATGACAATGGAAAGGTGCATAACTAAAGACGCTACGCCGCCACCACGCTAGGGATCATCCGAGCCGATATCAGTAATTGATGCGTTTCGTTCCAGCTTAGCCCGAGAGACGAGTTCATGCCACGAACTCGAGCCTCGCCGGTTGGCAGATTAGCGCGGGTTTCGGGCCAATTCCTCGCTCACCCAGTGCAGCGTGTGTACGGCCGATTCCACCGCGAAACCCAAACCGCAGGTCATGCCCAGGGCATTCAAGTTGTTCGACGACGTATGGGCCCGAACGGTGCGAAATCCTCGCTCGCGCATGATTTCCAGCGATTCGGCGACGACGATCATGCCCAACCCACTACCCTGATACTCGGGCAGCACCGCGCCCGAGCTCAAGTAAACGGTGTCGGGCGTTACGGCACGCAGATGGATGTAGCCCTCGATCCGCGCCGGCCCGGGCCGCTCGAATACCAAAACCAGGTCGCCATCGGCCAGCGCGCGAGTGATCCACTCGGCCATCCGGCGATCGGCCGGTTCGCGGGGGACATACGGATCGACATGCAATCGATCGTGGCCGTAGGCCCCCTGGGCCAGTGCCCGCAAGGCTGGCAAGTCCTCGGCGGTCGCCTCGCGCGCGACCAAGCCGCTGTGCGAACCGGTACGCAGATCGGCCATGGACAATCGCAGCCCGAACAAGGTCTCCACCAGGTAGAAACCTGCTGCCGACAGGTGCCGGCCGACGGCCACACGCTCGGGCGCCAGTTTCGCAAACACCAAGGCCCGTGGTGCCGATAGGTGGGTCGCCAGCCAGCCGCGAAGATCTTCCAGAAACCGTGGCGAGGCCGTGTCGGGTGGTCGCAGTTCGTACACCCCGAAACCGAACAGCGCGCTATCCCAGGGCACTTCGGCCCACTCGACCGATCCGTGCTGATCCGGATACCTCTCGAACGTTAGCGTGAAGCTCATGCTCCGGCACCCGCCACGCGCGGTCCCCACAACTAGGGCACGGTGCGTAACGACACCTGGGACAATTCGACATCGCCGGCCGCAAACCCCAAGCCAAACTGCAGGCGCAGATCGTCACCTGCGACTGCCACGAACTGGTAACCGCAATCTTGCCATTCGGGCCCCACGGCGCAAGCCACGCGCAGGCCGTTGGCCACATGAGGCAAGCCCTGGGGCGCCAGGTTCAGGCCCACGCTGCCGCTGAGTTTCGATCGCAATCGAAACTTCAATTCATAGTTCTGGCCGACGGTTAACACGATGGGCGAACTGACCAGGCGCACCCGAAACGTGGGATCGATTGGCAAGTGAGTCAGTGCCACGCGCACCGTGCCCTGGTTCTCGGCGATGCCTGCGCTCAGACGCATCGTGACCGGTTCGTCGGTTTCCAGTTCCCACACCGCGTCGGCGGCTAAATTCCCGTTGGCATCCAAGGCCAACGTGGGCGAAGCCGAAGGACGCGCTACCGGCACCGCGTTAAACGGTACAAATGTGTTGCTAGGCAGTGGACTCGTGTCGCCACCGACCGGGGCAGCGGTCGCGGCTGGTGCCGGAACCTGGTTTGCCGGAACCTGGTTTGCCGGAACCGCCGGGTTATCGGACGGTTGCGGCTGGGGCAAGGCCGACAGCGCGTTCACCGGCGCTGGCATGGGGTTCGGCACAAATGTACCGGTAATCGGTTCCGGCGTGACGGGAGTAATCGACAGTTCGATATTTTCAGTTGGGGTCGGCTGAGACATTGGACCGGCACTCGACCCTGGCGCGGGTGCGGCATTCGCAGTATTGGGCGCCGCCGACGCCATGCGTTCCGAGAGTGTCAGATCGGTAATTTCCACGGGCGTGGCTGCGCCGCCGAGCTGAAAATCGATTCGAGGCTGGTCATCGCCGTTGGCGGTGAAATCAAAGGCAAAAGGCTGCCACGAGGTGGTGAGCTCCCCCGAGCCATAGAAGCCCAGGTTCCCCCAGGGGCGATGCGCTTGATTCAATGCCACACCAAACGGCCGCGTTTGATCTGCGCGACCTCGAAACGAAAGCTGATAGGCGTGGTTAGCTCGCACCGGCATCGTTTTTCGGAACAGGTCGACATGCCAGGCTTCTCCTTGGCCGACATTGCCAATCTGCAGGCGGGCGCCTTCGGCATCGTCGGCCAGTGGCAACAACTCTGCCGCAGCGCCGTGGTGCAAATCGAGCTGCCAAGCGGTGATCAAGCCCACGTTCGCAGTCGACTGTCCCATCGGTTCGGCTGGCGCCGGGGAAGGCAGGTGCGTGGGCTCGGTCGGTGCCGGGGATGGACTTGGCGCCGGAGCCGATGGCGGGGCGGGTGACGCGGCAGCCTGTTGTGGTGCTTCCTCGGCAGCAGACACTAGCACCGCGGGCAATCGGGCGGGCGCCGCAGGGTCGGTGGTCGGCGGCGGAGTGGCGGTGGTCGGCGGCACCGGCGCGGGTGACACAACAGCGGTGCTGGCATCCGGAATAATCCACCTGACATCGTCCAGTTCGACGCCAGCCGGTGCGGCGCCCAGATCCAGGGCCAGCCCCGGTTGCTGATGTCGTTGAGGGCCAAAATTGGCGCGCAGGTCGCGCCAGTCGTGGGTCAACTGCAGGGTCTGTTGGGGAATGTTTTCTCCCCAGCTCTCCGTCGCGGAACTCAGCGCCACGGTCAGCGCCTGGTCCGCCGCCGACCGCGCGCGGAAGGCGATCGACCCTGCGCCGGCGGGTATCGCGCCGCGCCAGACCAACAAGACCCGCGAGCGTTTTTCGCCGCGCGATCGGAACAGATCGACGCGCAACACGCCTTCGGCCGAGGGTGTCCAGTCGAACTCTTGCGATTCGGGCCCTGTCAGTACGAGCCGCCAGCCGTCGGCCAAGGCTGTGTCGCTGGCCGGAACCGCCGTGGGTCCGGCTACCGGTGTAGCGGCTTGATTATTGGCCCAGGCCGTCGAGACGAAGGCATACAGAATCAGCGCGCCGGCGCCACTGGAAACTTGCGAAAAGCGCGCAGTGCGGCGCGCTCGCGAGAAGAACAAGTCGTGCATGGCCTAGCCCAACCTCCAAGTTTTTCGAATCTGGGCAGGTGCCCAACCATCCTTGTGTTTGACCGCGCGTGGCGCGAGCCGTCAACGTTCCTGCTGGCGGATTTACAACCCGGTCCACATCCGGATCGAAGTGGAGGGGGGGTGCGAGCAGGCGATTGCTGACGGCTGGAAACTTGCCGGGCGTTTCTCGGCTAATAGGCCCAGGTGCTGGAGAATGTCCGTCGGTCGCTACGAACAGTATGGAAATCGCGGCGGACTGCTCGCCTGGGGAAATATACACGCTAGCCAGAGCGACGCCGGCCTGGCGAGCCCGCAGGGTGGCCGAAATCGGCAAATTTCTCGTGGTTGGAAGCCGCGCCTGCGGCGCTTAGCATTCTGTCGGATGACAGGGGTGGCGCGCGGCACGGTGGAGTATGATCAAGTTTTTCCGCGACGACGCCGAAAACCACCGTTCGACATGCGCACTGCCAACACTACCCCGCTGGCTTGGAAATCGTTGGCGAGCCTGTGGGCCATGGCGGCGGGCCTGGCGACTTGGGCCAGCCAATCAAAATACACGCTGCTGGCGTTTCCGCAGGTGATTCTCCTGCCGCGCCATCTGCTGCTGGCCGCGCTGCTTTTGGCGGTGGGCGGATGTCTATTGGCCTGGCGGTGGCCTCAGGTGGCGCCGCGGGTAGCGAGCGTTACGGTTTGCCTGGTGCTGGTCACCGCGTGCTGGTCGCGGTGGCTCTCTGGGCAGGTACCAGAAATTAGTCCCGGAGAGTGGGCAGTGGGGGTGCCGTTTATCATCGAGCGGTACGGCCCTACGGGCAGGCCGGGAAGTGCCGCGCAACACCGCCGGATCAGCGACTATTCGGTGCAATACACGTTCGATCGCCAGGGTTGGCGCGCCCTTCCGCCGGTGCCAGCACCGCCGACGGGTGCGGAGCGCACGTTGTTTCTGGGCTGTTCGTTCACCTTTGGGGTGGGGGTGGCCGACGACCAGTGCTATCCGGCTGTGCTGGCGGCGCAGCACTGGCGTGGTCAAAAGCAAGTCGAACACTGTAGCGCAGCCGGTTGGGGTACCGTGCAAGCCTGGCGGGTTTTGACCGACCGGCTGGCGGAAGGCCCACCCTTGGGGGCAGTATACTATGCCTGGATTCGGGAACATGCCCAGCGAAATGAGCGTCGCTACAGTTGGCATGGCCACCCGATTTCTCGGCTGGCCTATCGCCTACCCGGTTTCGAGCTGCAGGGCGATCGATGGCACTATCAGGGCATGATTCGCCGCGAGCTGGCAAACTCGCCAGACAGCCTGGCACTTGCCGCGCGCGAAGTCGAATTGAGCCTGCATTTGGTGTCTAGCATGGCTCAAATGTGCCAACAGCATCGAGTATCCTTCGTGCTCGTGGCGCTGGCCATGAAAAACGAGCCCGCCGAGCCCGACCTGGTTGTGGCGCGGGCACCGTCGCGAGGCGTCGAGGTGCTCGATCTGCGAACCGTGAGCGGCCCGTATTTCGAGGTGGATCCGCACCCCACGGCTGCCTGGCATGCCGCCATCGCACGCCGTATTGCGGTGCGGGCTTCGCGAGCTAATCCCTCAGAGGGCACCCCATGACGCGCGATGCAGGGTGGCCGCCGACCGCGGGTTGTTGGTGCGTGGGCGCCGTGCGAACGCTGGGAATTGCCGCCGTGGGAATTCCGTTTTTCGCTGGGTGGAGTTGGGCTGCTGTGGGGAGCGTGGGCCTAGCCGACCTGTTAGCGGCCGCCGCCAGTGTGAGCTGCGCGCTGGTGTGGGGGCGCTGTTTTTGGCGTCTTGCATGTCGGCGCGAGTTGCGACAGCCCTGGGTGGTATCGTCTCTGGTGGCGGGATTTCCCTTGGTCGGCATCTTGATCGCCGGCTTGCGCCTGCTGTTGGATTGCTCACTGGATATTGCGTTTGGGACCGTGGCGATCGCAGGTCTCGTGATTTTTTTTGAGCTAGTTCGCCGCGCCGGTGAACGCTGGCCCGGGCCGCGCGAGGCGGGCATCGACCTGTTGCTCGTGGTGCTGGGCC
>CAYSXM010000354.1:0-5311 GCA_964434905.1 uncultured Pirellulales bacterium
GTCTGGGTGCCACTGGCTTTGCCAGTGCCCTGAGGTCGGGTGCCACTGGCTTTGCCAGTGCCCTGAGGTCGGGTGCCACTGGCTTTGCATTTCCCTGGAATCGCAGGCGATTCATTTTGCTAGGAACTGAAATCATGCCTCGCATGACAAGCACCATCATCGGGAATCCGCACTCGACCAATTGCCGCTCGGCAGGGAGGCTGGCGATTGTCTGCTTGACGATGTATGGCTGGCTGGCGGCCTCCGGCTTGGCCAGTGCCGAACCGTTCGCCACCAAGCGTGCCAAAGGGTTTGGCACCGTACCGCCGGTAGCCAACTATGGATTCTACAACGCGCGCTGGCGTCGTTGGCCTGGTGAAGAAGAGCGCGCCCTTGAGATTCGTCGGCTGCGGCTGAAAAAATCTCAGGCCGCCTTGGAAACAACACCCGAAGGCGCCCTGGAAGAGCCGGCCAATCCGGATGCCGCCTCCGACACGCTCCCCGAACTGCCCGACGAACCGCCGGCCGACGACCAACCGTTGACCGAACCACCGCTGTCCGAACCACCCGGCCTGCCGCCGTCGACGACCGCGCCCACGGAGACTGCCCCCACTGGCAACGTCCCGCCAGATGCATTGCCGCCTGGCGCGCTGCCGCCCGGCGCGTTGCCGCCGGCCGGTGGAGCAGCGCCCCCCACCAACGACGATCTATTCCCTCCTTCGTCGCCATTGGATGCACCCACGAACACCGCGCCCGATCCACTTGCCCCGCCGCCAGGCGCCGCGCCCCCAGGGCCGATGAGCCGCGCACTGCCGCGCCACGGTGCCGCCGCAACCTGGGGCCGCCGGGCTTCGGCAGCAGCGCCGCGCGCCCTGGTCACTGAACCACAACGCTTCGAACCTCCGCGCGAAGCGCAGCCCGCCGTGGGACCCTTGCTCGCCGCTCCCACGGCGGCCGTCGAATCCGCGGCGCCAAGCACACCTGCGGCGCCGCCCGCACGCGCCGCCGTTCCCACGGGTGCCACCAAATGGCGCTCGCCCAAACGATTGACTCGCCCTGCGGAAGCCTCGACTTCGCCGCGTCAACCGTGGATGCGACCCGCCGTGGCACACGCCGTGGCCACCGCCCGCGTGGGCGATAGCGAACTTACCGACCCCGTAGCACAGTTCGTCGATGCATCCGCGCCGACGGCGATACAGGCAGCGGCCTACGAAGCACGCACCGCCGAGACCGACGCGACCAACCAGGTCGCCGTGCCTGCGGCCCTAGCACATGCGGTGCACGTGAACGCCGTGCAGATCAATGCGGCAGAGGAATCGGCAACCGACGCTGCTGGCAACCCGCTGCGCAATCGCTTCACACGGCCGCGCCGCGCGGCGGCGGCCGACGACGCCACGGTGTACGACTCCACGGCGTACGACGCGCCAGGCAACCCGCTACGTCGCTAGCAGCGAGTTGAAGATTTCGACAGACTGCTCAGACCGCCGCACAGGGTGTGGTTCACCCAGAGACCCTGCGCTACGGCAAGCTGAACTGGCGAAAAAACTGCCACATGAGCGTCGACGCGTCGACCGCTTCGACCACCGCCCCGGTTCCCAGCCAGCGCGAAACGTCGACACCGCCTGGCCAGGTGTGCCCACCCCGGGGAAGCTTATACAGCACCACCGGCGCGCCCAGGTTGCCCGCCGGAGGAGCCCACGCTTGCCGGATGAAATCGGCGCTCTCTTCGACGGCCACCGGTTCCGCGGCGCAACCATTGGCACGCAGCCAAAACGCCAGCGTGTCGGGTATCGAACGGTGCGGCGTTTTTTCATATTGGTTGCTGCCCAGTCCGCCGGCAAACTGCACGTTCTGATCGGCCAGTCCGTGGAAATGCAGCACCGGCACGGGGCGCCGCGGCACGGGGCCTTCGACCCCTAGATCGCCGGCCACAGGCGCTATCGCCGCAATGCGGTCCGAAAGCTCGCAGGCCAAGCGATAACACAGCATGGCGCCATTGCTCATGCCCGTGGCGTAGACACGCCGGGGGTCGATCGCCGCTGTGCGCGCCAGCTCATCGAGCAGTTGTCCTACGAAGGCCACATCGTTCACCTGCTGGCTCACGGCATATCCACAGCAAGTACCCGCGTTGAAGGTCAGCATCCGCAACCGACCGGTGCCGTCGGGATAAGCCACGAGGAATCCGTATTTGTCGGCCACCTGGTCCAGCCGGCTCTGGCGGACCAGGGTTTCGGCTCGCCCTCCGCCGCCATGAAAGGCCAGCACCAGCGGCCAGGCGCGGCTGCCATCGAAGTTGGGGGGCACATGCAACAAGTACCGGCGACGTCGCCCGTCGGCCGTGGTCAAGTATCGCTGGCTGGTTCCAGGCACGGGGGCCTCGTGCTGCCAGGCGACCAGCCGCGCGGGGCCGGCCTGTGTCGCGTGGCCTGGTTGCCGCGCCGTAGCGCGTAGAAGGGGCTGCGCCGGGGTAGCAGACTGTGGATTTATTCGACAGGCCGCGACGTCGCAGGGATGCGATGACAGAATTGCGACGTATGTCGTAATGCTGCGAGCCGTGCGGAGTAGAGATCCACACTTGGCGAGGCTGAAAAATGCCACGACGGCATTTTTCAACGGGCCGCCAGGGCGCGCCGTCGTGCTGGCCAGCACTACCAGGCACCGCGTCACGATCCTTTGGCAAAATCTCGATCGCATCGGCTTCGGCTCCGCCAAAACTTGACGCTAGCGACGGGGGCCGCACGCGCCACACACCCACCGCGCAGGCCCCGCACACTACCTGCCGCGTGGGGAACCGGCCAGGCGCCGGCACTACTCGACATAGCCCAGCGCGCGCAGCCGATTCAATATCTTCTCGTCCGAGTCGCTGTTTGCTTCCGGTTCCGCCGAGCGCGTGCTCCCGTCGCCCACCGGCACTGTCGCCGGGCCGATGGTAACGGGATGGTCGTGCAGGAACTCCGGCTCGAACATCTCGGTCATCACCTGGCCTTCGAGATTCTCCGGAACTGGCAACCCCAGGCTATACAACAGCGTCGAGCACACGTCGAGGATCCGCTGCCCGGTTGCCTGATAGCCCCGCCGGATGCCCGGGCCGGCCGCCATCCAAATGCCCTGTGGATAATGGGTGCCCGCCACCACGTTCCGGCGATCGACCGCGGGCTCGACATCGAGCACCGAAAAGAACCCGTGGTCGGCCAGCACCAGCGTCAGGTCGGGCGCCTTGTCGAAGGCATCGCCCGGATAGATGTCCTCTCGGCGCAGCACCTGCCGCACAATCGCCTGGCCGGTCACCGGATCGCGTACGGCCAACAATTCGTCGATCAGGCGCTGGCAAAATGCGGCATATTGTGCTCGCGGCACGCCGCCCGGCGCGCCATCTTCCAGAACTCGCACGTGAATTCCGTTGGTGGCGCCGCTTTGCGCAAAGGCCTGCGTATGTTCCCAGTCCAACAGTACATAGTGCGCATTGCCGGTTTTCGGCGCCGGGCCGCTGGCCTGCGACTGCCACCGCAGATAGCCTCGCGAGGCGAGCCATTTGTTCACGCGAAACACGATCGTGTTCGGGCCAAAACCATGGTCCGAGGCCAAGAACACCCGGGTGTCGGGCCCCACGCGATCGAGCACGCGCCCCAGGAACTCGTCCAGCTCGCGGAAATATTGCACCGACAACTCGCGCATCAACCGTTCGAACGCGCTGGGCTCGCACGGCAGACAGGCCGGGTCCAAGAACCGCCAGCAGCTATGCTGTAGCTTGTCCGCCCCGTCGAGCATTACCGCCGCCAGGTCGACCCGCTCCTTGGCCAGCAAGTGCTCGGTCAACCGGTACCATTGGCGCTCGCGCTGCAAATGGAACCGCACCCAGTCCTCCAACTCGTCGTCGGGAATAACCTGTGTCCCCTTGCGCTCGCGCTCGAAATCCCAAGAAAGATCTTGTGGATTGAACTCAGGCAGACTTTTCAACTCGTCGTACAACTCAGGCGGCAACACGTTGCGCCGCAGGTGGCGCCATGAAAGCAAGCCCGGCACCATCCATCCCGACACCGGCGGTGGTGGCGCCATCAGCGGAAAGTTCAGCGAGATCACCCGCCCCCCTTGGCGGCTGACCATGGTCCAAATGGTTTCACAACGCACGTCCCGAAAATTGTTCAATGTGAAGAACGCGCCGTCGGGGCGAATCTCTGATCGCAAAAAATCGTAAATGCCATGATTGCCCGGACTGCGACCGGTCATCAGCGTGGTCCACGCCGGCGGCGTCAGCGGATGGGGCGTCGACAATAACTCGGCCCGCGTGCCACGCGCCAACAGCCCCTGCAACCGGGGCATCAACCCCTCGCCAAGCAAGGCATCGAGCACGGTGAACGTGGCGCCGTCTAAGCCAATCAATAACGTCGGGTGCATGGTCAAAGTGCTCTTGGACAAAAAGTTGATTTCAGTTCCTAGAGAGCCAAGACGGTCCGCGGTCACGCTACCCCGACCACCACGCTACCCGGACCACAGGTTGCCCGGCACGTCGCAAGCCTGCCAACGACGGGCTGGGCCCGCGCGACGTGGCTGCCGTGTCCCCTCGGCCAACGCGACGATCAGCAAGCCACGGCCAGGTGTCGAGCCACGAAATCTACCACGTTCCTGACTTCCAATTCCTCGACGTACTGCCCGTCTTCCATCAATAGCTCTTGGAAGGGCAAGTCGCGGCGTTGGAATTGCTCCTCAATCGCCACCACCAGGTGCACCACGTCGATCGACTCGAAACCCAAGTCGGCAATCATCCGCGTGTCGGGGCCAATCGGCCCCTCAAGCGATGTGTCCCAATCCTGCGTCATGTCGGCCAGAATACGCACCAAGGCGGCCAGAATGGCCTCGCGATCTACGACAGGAGTCATGTACGGAGCTTCCTCGCTTCACCAATCGAAAAATTGACTAGGGCCACCAACCCCCGCAGCGAGAACGTCGCCGCAGGTGCCCCCAACGAATTCCCGCCACCCCATCGTCCCCTGGCCGGGTTGCACCCGGCAACACGCGACCCGGCCCCTACGGTAATACCAACCCCAAAACGGCTCAGTTTAACATCTGGAGAGCCCGTTCGCCCACGGGCCGCAGCCGCCGAGAGTTGTGCTGAACTGCTGACTCGCCGCAAGCACCAAGTGTGTTGATTCGACCAGGACGGGCAATCGCGTACTGAGCAACGTAGACCGCCGAAGGTTGACTAGTATTCCAAAAAGGAATACAAACGTCGCTTATAATGCTGATTATTGGACTATTATATTCTATAATGGTATAATGATATGTGGGATTTTCAGCCGACAGAGGATTACAAAAGGCGATTTCTGCGGTTCGA
>CAYSXM010000355.1:0-5294 GCA_964434905.1 uncultured Pirellulales bacterium
TATCGCGACGTTCAAACTTGCCAATCGCGTCGACCAACTCGGCCTTTTCGTTCAGTTTTTCGGTGGCCACGCTATTGAAGATCTGCTCGGGCGAGGCGGGCCAGGCAACCACATTGCCCACGGCCAGCGCCAGTGCGCCAGCGGCCAGCCCCACCGTCCATCGCATTCCTTTGGTCAGCCACCCTGACGGCCGCTTGGAACCACACCGCGACATGCTTCACCCTTCCCGGAGAGGTTGTCTTGAATGTTCAGAACCTGCTCACCCCGTGCGCCCGCCCATCATCCGACATGCGCGAAGTCACCCCGCCAAGGGCACCACCCTCAGTCTGAAGTACGACCGCCGCGCGCGACTGGTTCACGCGAATACGAGCTAGGCGCCAAGTTCCCACCGGCGCGCGACGAGACCGGCTGCCCAATTCCCCCTAATGTGGCACGTCTAGCGGCAATGTCAATTGACCGTCGGTCCGCAGCCATGGTGCGCAGTGCCGGCGCGGGGAAACCAGCTTGAGGCTATCAATTTCACCGCCGACAAGGCAGGTCTGGACAAGCGCCCTGGTCGTGGTCTGTAGGCGGCACGTTTTGCCGGGAGCCGCTGCCGCACGCGCCGGAAAGCGGGGTTCCCCAATGCCGCGTGCGACCGCAGGGGCCCAGGTGGGAATCGCTAGCGGCCAAAATTCGCAAACAGGCCCGTCGCGTACCAGATTCCATTGCGGCCACGGCGAATGTCGTAGCCAAACAGTGCCTGGCGCGACCGCACAGCCTGCCAATGGCCAGGCGATTGCCGCCACGACCGCACGCACTCGTGGCACGCTTCCACCAGGGTTTCGCCGGGCCAACTTTCCGCACACACTTCACTCGACACCGCGCCCTCGCCCACGCGGTGATTGATGCGGTGGAAGCGAGATTCCCACTGCTGATGGCCTTGGACGCCGATGGCAGCCTGATGCGCGGCGTGGCTGCCTGCCTCGCTCGTCAACACGGGGTGCCATTGGCCGCGCGCACTGGCCGGGCTTTCCGGGTGCATGCGGACGGCAAACACCATCGTGCGTTGCGTAAGTGTTCCGACCGGCAAATCCAAAACCACGCGCATGGCATCGGCGCGATAGTAATGGCCCGGGGAAAACGGAAAGGCGCTCACCACGTGGCCATATAGCGCGGCGTCGCGATGCTCGAAATCGAGAATCGCCAACCCGGGTCTACCATGCATTTCGGCAAACGCCGCGTGCTCGGCCAGGATGATCTGCCGGCCTTTCGAGGTGATTTTTTCGTGCAGCGGCAGCCTTGCCAGCACAAAACGCTGCAACAAGTGTCGCACTTCGGCATCGGCCAGTGTGTTCGACAGGAACTGCTGGTGCGCGCGATCGCTGGTGTCGGCCGTGAAGTGTATGAAGAGCGAGCGTTTTTCCAATCTGGCGATGGCAGTCGCCGTGGCATAGTCGGTGTGCCACGTCAGCTCGCCGTCCGGCCGCGATTGGGCAGCCGTGGCCAAGCCAGTGACCAGTTCCAACGGCAGACGCGGTGCCGCCATAGCAGACCACAGACAAACGATGCCTACATAGTTCATCGCAAGGCTCCTTTGCTCGTCGCGGCGATGTGCGGCATGCCCCGCGACCTCCAAGCGATCGCAGGCCACCACATGCAAGGTGCTCGCCGGGTAGGGGCAGGTCGGTTGGGGTTCGCACCACGGACGCTGGGCCCAGATAGCACGATGCCCCGGAGGGGGTAGGTGTGGGTCGTGAGCCGATCCCGTCTGAGACGGCCTCCGACCGACCGGATGGTCATCATGACGTGGCGCTCGCCGACCAGGCGGTCGTGGCAAGCGTGCCAAGTCGGCCTAACCACAGGCAAATGCCCGGAACGATCTGGAAACCTTCCGTCTGGCCAGGAACAGGCGTTGCCGGCTCTTCCAGCACCACATCCAGATCAATTGATCGGACCCGGTTTATCAGTGCCCCTGGCCAAAAGCAATTCCCCCATTGGCCGGTCCGTGCCAATTAGTCAGTTCCTACCGTCCCGATGGCCCGCTGGCTGCTAGTCCGAAAACCCTTTGAGTGCTATAACTTACACACGTTCGGGCAGTGGGTCGTGCGGCCCAACACGAACGGCATTGCGGAGCCGCTCCATGCACGGCAACTGGTGGTTGGCCACGATTTTTGTTGCTGCACAAGCCTTGGGAACCGTGTGTTGTGCGGCTCAAGACCAGCTCGCGGAACAAGCCACCGAAGCAGAGCTTCGGGTGCGGCAACGGCTAGCCGAGCTGAACGATTGGCTAGGCGAGAACCCTAACGCCAGCCGGTGGCGCGAATATCTCGACCTGCGGGACCTGGCCGCGCAGCTCGACGCCACCGATGCGGCCGCGGCGGCAGTGGAAGCCGGTGGGGTGATCGACCGCTTGGATGGCGGCGCCAACGGACTCGACGCCCCACGATTCGCGGCCCTGCGAGCGGCCCTGCACACTTGGCACACCGAGTCCTCGGCAGCCGCCGAGCTCGACCCCCAGGCCATCAGTCTGGCCCGCGACCAGTTTGTGGCGGTGCCTGCCGACGCTTTCGCGGCCAGTCGCGATGAACTTCTCGCAGCGCTGGCCCGGCTGCGGTCGTATTTGGCCAGTGGTGGAACCAACGGCGCCGCCTGGAGCGAGTTCCTTCGGTTAGGAGACTTAGTGCGCCTATTGGCTTCGAGCGACACGCCCGACGCCAAGCGGCTTGCAGAAGTCGAGGCCCAATTGGCCAGCGGTGAAGTGGGCCTGCAGCTTCCCCCGTTCGCCAATCTGCGTACCGCGCTACGGGGTTACTTGCAACAACTTCGCTCGCAAGACCCTCAGATTCGTCAGCAATTCCAGTCGCTGGTCGATGCGCTGGCCGTGCGGCTCGATCGCTATCTGAAGAATCCGTCTTCGGCGCACAATGACCTGCGAGACATCGGCCGGGTGTTGGGCTGGTTGGAAGAGCACGGACAATCCACGCAGTTGGTCCAGTGGATGCGTCGTGAATTGTCGCAACCCAACCTGCGGTTGCATGTCGGCGAGCAACTGATTCGTGTCGGCATGAGCCGCCACGTCGACCGCGTTACGCAGGTGAATGACTGTATTCTGGGCACCGCCATTTGTGGCACGGGCCACACCGTGGGGCGGATCACCGTGCGGCCCGCGGTCGACGCGCGCCGCGCCGCGTTCGACGCCGTGTTCTCGGGCGTAACCACGAGCCGTACTTTGGGGTCGAATCGATCGGCCCGGATCCGCAGTCTGGGATACACCACCATCCACGCTCGCAAGCGATTGGTTTTCGACATCGACGGCCTGCACGCCCTGCCGGCCAATTCGACGGCTTCGACCCGATCGAGCATTACAGGTGTTGGCTCGACCGCACCCGGCCTGCGCGGCCGAATCGTCACGCGCATCGCGCGCCGCAAGGCTGCTCAGAGCCAAGGCCAGGCCGAAGCGGCGGGTTCGTCGCATGCCAGCGCCGAGTTCAATCGCAGCATGGACGCAGAAGCCGGCCCCCAGGTGGAGTTGGCTAACAACACCTATTACAAGCTGCGCCGCCGGCTTGCCCGCCGCCGACAGTTTCCCGAACTAATGGCTTTTGCCACCAGTGGGCAACGGCTCGGTTTTGTGGCCGTACAGGCCGATCGTCGCCAATTGGCCGCGCAAGATGAAGCCCCCGCGCTGTTGGGGCAACCCGCCTTGGCAGTCCGACTGCACGAATCGGTCGTGAACAACGCGGCCTTTGGCTTGCTGGCGGGTGAAACTGTGACCCAAGAGAAACTGGAAGCCTTGCTTGTCGATCTGTTGGGCAAAGTGCCCGAAGGCTTTGCGACGGATGCCGACCAGGAACCGTGGTCGATCACGCTCGATCGGGTTGAACCGGTCACCCTGCGGTTCGTTGACAACGGCTTCCACCTGACTATTCGCGGCGAGCGCTACACCTCGGGCGATGGCCGTTACGACGCCATGAACGTCGCCGCCAAGTACCAGTTTGACCAGGGCAGCACGGGGCTCGTGCTACGCCGCACCGAAGAGCTGGAGATTCTTCCACCCAAGTTCGACCCTTCCAGCGGTCAGAAACTGGGGATCCGGCAAACCACTTTGCGCAACTTGCTCAAGCGCCGGTTCAGCAAGATCTTCAAGACGGAAATTGCCGTGGAAGGATTTGCCCTGCCGCAGCAATTCCGCGAGCTCGGTTCGTTCTTGGCCACGCAGCATCAGACGGCCGGTGGCTGGTTGGTGCTGGCCTGGCGAAATGACCCGAATGTCGAACCGGTGCTGCCCACCGAGCCAGCCGGCGCGGCGGCACCCGCCGAGCCGCTTGCGCAAGTTCGTTAGCGCCTGCCGCTGCTGTGGCCACAGGAGATCGCGCCGTGCAACAGTTTGTCGACATCACATTCGATTGCCTGCCACTGCGTTCGGTGACTCGACGAGACATTCCACTAGATGCCTCGCCCAAGTTCCGCGAGCGCTGCGAACGCATTCTCGCCTCACTGGATCAATACGGCACCCACAACACGTACTATTTGCACACCGGCCGGTGCGCATTTCATTTGACCAACAACCTGGAAGTGGGCCTGCTTGAATTCACGTTCGAAGGCACGGTGATCACTGATGAAACCGACGCCCACACCCAAAGTGCCGCGTTGGTGGCCACCCTGGCGCGTGAAACCTGCGATTGGCTAACCGAGCCGGTGGTGCGCTGGTTTGGTGAAACCGTGCGCCAGGCGGTGACGGTGGAATTCAATCGATTTATCTTGGCCGGCGATTTGGAGCAGACCAAACGCCGAATCGACGCCCTGCGCGCTCAGAGCGACGAACAGTCGGGCTTTGTCGGTATGGGCCTGTAGGCCATTGCCGAATTGTCGTCAGTCGCGTGGCGGCCGCAGTTTGTGACTGCTGCCCGGTGGTGTGTGATTGCTGCGGTGTGTGATTGCTGCCCGGTGATACCGTTGCTCCGCCCGTTTTTTGTTGGGCGATGAGTATGACCGGCCATTTCGACGCTCTCGTTTAGAGTAGCGGTGGCCCCCGAACGATCGACCGCTGGCACGCGTGTCGGGTAATCGAACCAGGCCGGCGGTTGACACTTCGACCGGGGATCGGTAAAGATCAGAGGTTCTGCAAAGCTTGCGGGGCGTAGCTCAGCCTGGCTAGAGCGCTGCGTTCGGGACGCAGAGGTCGCATGTTCAAATCATGTCGCCCCGATTTTTTGCCGCGCCAGCGGCCAAAAATAGAGCAGGTGAGCATGGAACAGGTGAGCTGGTGAAATAACGAGAGAGAAGAGAACAGCCGACAGACTTGTTCTCCT
>CAYSXM010000356.1:0-5287 GCA_964434905.1 uncultured Pirellulales bacterium
GGTTTCCCCGCGGGATGGGGCCGCGCGCGGCGGGAGTATAGAACCGTCGGCGAAACCGGGTCAAGGTCGAATGGCAAGTCGACACAGGCTGGGTAATTCGGGCTATTCGCCCGTCGCCGCGGTGGGCACGCTCTGCTGTTCGAGCATGGCCCGCACCGCACCGGGTGTGTCGGAAATGAGTCCGTCGATGCCGAGTCGGGCCAACTCGCCAGCGCGATCGAGGTTGTTCACCGTGAAGGCCCAAGCCTTATAACCGCGGTCGTGAATGTCGGCGATCGTCGGGGCATCCAGGGCATCTTCGTGCCAGGCCACGATGCGAGCCCCCGTGGCCGCGATGCGATCCCACTTTGGACCTATAATCTCTCCGTGCCCCAGCGCGGCTAATACCAGCTCGGGGTGCAGCCGGTGACAATCTTCCAGGTAGCTCCAATCGAACGATTGCACGACAACATGCGACAGCAATTCCTTGCGGCGGAGCAGCTCGATACAGGTGGCCGCGTCACCCCCCTTGCGTTCGACCAGGGTCATGGCGCCGCGTTGGATCACTTCGAGAGCCTGTTCCAAGGTCGGGAGTCGAGCGGCGGCAAACCGGGGATTGAACCAGGTGCCCGCGTCGAGGCGTGCTAACTCTGCCGACGATTTGTCGAGCACCTTGAGCTTTTTGCCGGACCACACGGTACACGCGTCGGTGGTTCGGTCCAGGGTGTAGTCGTGCAGCACAATCGGCACGCCATCGGCCGTGTGGTGATAGTCGAGCTCGACCAGGTCGGCCCCGGCCCGCACCGCCGATTCGAATGCCGGTAGCGTGTTCTCTGGGGCTGCGCGGCTATCTCCGCGATGAGCGATGACCAGCACTTGCTCGCGGTTCACCAGCGCGTCGGCAGTTGCCATTTCGCGCTCCGCGGCCAGCGATGGTAGCCCCCAACACGCCACGATCGGCCAGGCCAAACAGGCGAGCCGCGGCCCGCGGCGTGTCCACGAAATACGGTCGGCTGGCACTCGAAACCCGAGCCTGAGCATGTTGTTGTTCCCCGCGGTACTCGGTTTCATCGATGCCAGCGCGCCGGCATCTGCAGCGTGAGCCAGGGCCTACGACTCACGGCCACCCCACCATGGTAGGCCGAGTGCATTAAGGAAAAAAGCAGATCAACGGAATAATCAAGCCGTGCCAGATGGCGAAGTTGCAGACGGGCCAGCACCCGGGGAATGGCGCTGACCCCGAGGTCGTGGGGGGCGACCGGCGGCCAATCGGCCCATTCAACGTCACCCCAACGCGTGGAACCCCCGAGCTATTTTTTGCGAAACACCAAGCTTCCTTCTGGGCTGTGGGTGGTGAATCCTTCGACCGCGCCGCTGCTACCGATTTGAAACGCGGCCTCAATGGGCTGACCAATATACTCGACACGTAACCGGTCATCGCCCAGTGCGTGGCTGCTCACAGAAAGCTGGCCCAGCCGGAACGCCAAGGCGCCCTGCTTCGCTTCCACGTACAACCGGCCATACGTTTCATGTTCGTAGACCCCCAGGTAACTGGCGACAGGCAATGAGAGACCGCGTTCGGCGGTGGGGGCCTGCCAAGCGCGAACCGGCGACCTGAAGGGGGGGCTTGGGGAAGAGGCGTTCTGGCCCACGTGCCGTGTAAACGCTGCTAGATGCTGTGCGGCCGTTTTTCAACTGGTCAGCGGCAGCGATGTGCGGTTGGTAAATTCTCTTGACTTTTTGGGGATTTTGGCATGGTTTTCGTTGCCAATTGCCTGTGCAATCCTTAACATCGGTCCCGCAGGTTGCCGGTTTGTCTCGCGGCGGTGCCCGGGAAATTGCGCTGCCGCGGCATGATGAATTTTAGGGCGGGTGTGTTGTCTATTGAGCAAGCCGGTCTGGCTTGTGTTTCAAGATTTCACTTTTGCACGAGATGGGTTGCTGGTTTTCTTGCAACTTGATTTGCGTCGGCTGACGTTCTGAGATTCTGAGTCCGGCGCCTTTGAGTGGGAGCGAACGGGAATGCGAACGCCTGTTGCATCGGTGCTGATCGCCGTCGTGGCGCTGTTGGCTAATTTGGTTTCGGTGTCCGCAGAAACGATCTCCCTGAGCGCCAATGCCGGAAGTTCGCTGACAGTAGTCGCGGCGCTACCCGAGTTGATGCGCCAAGGAACGTTGTCGGTTCCCGTCGGTGGCACCTCGAACCAGAATCTGACGTTCGGAACCGTGGGCGCGTTCGGAACCGTGGCCACCGCGGCGCAGTTGCAGGGCGGCAGCTTGCTGGTGCCCAACCTGCCGGCGATTACGATCGACTTGGAGTTCTTGGGCACGGTCACGCTGAGCGGGCTCAATTTGGCCATTACGGGCAATGGCCCCAACAACGCCTTCACGGCACCTCCGCTGGCTGCTGGAAAAACCCGCGTTCCGCTAACGGGTTCGAGCCTGAAAATCGTGGGGGGCACGGCCACGCTTTCGGGCGAAGGCTTCGTGGCGGGCTCACTGGGAACGGTCAATTTCAACTTTGCGACGAACAACCTGACCATGCCGTTTCCGGCGGGTGCGTTCATGGACGTCACCGTCAACGGCAATACGGTCACCGAATCGATCCCCTTGAACGTTTCCGGCGCATTGTTTACGACGCCGCTGCTGGCAACTCTAGGGCTGTCTGGTACTTTGAATCTGACCGGGATGCGCGCTGGCTGCGTGATCAGCAGCCTGGTGGGAGATGCCAACAACGACTGCAACGTGGGTGCGGCCGATTATGCGATTTGGGCGGCCACGTTTGGACAAACTGGTGCCTGCCTGCCGGCTGATTTCGATCGCAATGGCAATATCGGCGCCGCCGACTACGCGTTGTGGGCCGCTAACTTCGGCGAGACTTGTCCGCCGGCGGCGGCCGGCGTGCCAGAGCCATCGACCGCACTTCTGGCGTTGCTGGCCTGCTTGGCTCTTGGCTGCGGCTGGCGTCGTCGGTAGATCGCCTCCTTCCAGGACTGCCCAAACTTTCCAGGCTTCCCGCACTTTCCACGCTGCGCGGCCAAGTGCAGACTGTTGTCGTGCAATCTGCCAGCGATTTGCCCGGTCGGTTCTCGCTGCGGCTAGCCCTGGTTTCTAGCCGTTTCGCCCTGCGGGCAGAACGTTTTAGCCGCAATCCGGCGGCATCCGCGGCCTGAGCTGTGCTGGCTCACGGGAACTGCAAAGTCAAATGCGAGAGGGGCGACTTTGCAATTCTTTTGGTACTGGCTCCCACGGTCAGTGGAACCCCTTCGTTCGCACGATCGAATGCGACTGCTCTTCCCTCAATCGCCAGCGTTGCGATATCTACCACCTTGCCGCTAGCCGTGCGCGGCTTTTCGGGGTGTTGTTTTTTCGATTGCTGACCTATTGACAACGGTGGCGCGCATGCCAGGAACCTCCGCAATTTCGTTTCGTAGTCTGGCCACCTGGCACCCCGCCGCCAAGTTGTTGTTGTGGCTGTGCGTCACGTTGGGCGTGGCGGCCGTTTTGGAAGGGGTGGTCTGGATGTTGGGGCTCGATTTCAGTATTTGGGCGCACGGTGGTGGCGGCCGTGGCGTGCTGCTGGTAGTGGCCCTGGGAACGCTGCTCATCATCATGGCCGCCGATCACCGACCGGCCGCTGAGTTTGGCCTAGCGGTGGGCGACGACTGGCCACGGCGGTTGGGGGGCGGTTTCGGCTGGGGAGTAGCGACCTATGGCGCGTACCTGGCCTTGTGCCTGGGTGCTGGCGCACTGGCCTGGCAACCCGAACAGGGCACGGCGTATCGCTGGAGCACGGGGTTCCTGGAAGGGCTCAGTGGGTTTCCGCTGGCTGCGGCCCAGTTGGTAATTTTCAGTGGCTATTTGGTCAGCATCTTTCGCACCCGGCATGGCTGGGGCCTGTCGGTAGGAGTCGCCGCTGGACTGTTCGCGATTTCTCACCGACTAGATGCTCCGTGGATGGTGTTTACCGCGGCCGAATGGCCCCTGGCACTGGGTTTGTTTGGCATCGCCTATGTGCTGGGCTTGTTACGATTGCGGTCGGGCAGCATCGTCTTGCCGACGGGGTTGTTGGCAGGTTGGCTGTTCACGCGCAGGGTGGTGAAGAAAACGCAGCTCGTGGCGCTGGCCGACCTGGAGTGGTCGCGATGGCTTTGTCCGGATGGCGACCCCCGCCAAGCGCCGGTGCTGTGGGGGCTGCTGGCGCTGTCGTGCGGCATGCTGGCCTGGCAACTGGTGCGCCGTGGCGAGCGCCAGCCGCAGGCCGGCACGGGCGTGGCCACGAGCTTCAAGCAGGTGGCTCCGCTGTCGAACGTGTGCATGTTGGCGCCGGTCGACTTGTGGCTGGGCCGGCTCGTGTCGGCGCGATTTCGAGTCGGTTGGAAGTACCTGCCGCGGCTAACGGCAATTTTGTGTTTCTCCACGGTCAATTTCGTGCTGTCCGCGCCGGAGCGCTGGCTGGTTCCCTGGCTGGCGCGACGGCGGCGCGTGGTACCGCCGCTGTTCATTCTGGGCGTGCATCGTAGCGGCACGACGCACTTGCACAATTTGTTGGCGCTCGACCCCCAGTTGGTGGCACCGCGTGCGTATCAGTTTATGAATCCGCACGGTTTTCTCACGACCGGGTGGCTGCTAACGCCGTTGTTTGGCGCGTTCTCGCCCTGGCAGCGCCCCATGGACTCGGTGCGGTTTCATATTTTCTCGCCCAATGAGGAAGAGTTCGCGTTGACCGGCATGACGCGGCTTTCACCCTATTGGGGGCTCACGTTTCCGCGCCAAGTGGCGGAGTACGACCGCTACATTCATCCGGCCGATTTTTCGGCGGCCGAGTTGTCGGCCTGGCAGCGTGCATATCGCACGTTCGTAGCCAAGGTGGCCTGGATATCTGGCAAACGGCCCGTGCTCAAGAACCCCCACAACACGGCCCGCGCCGGCCTGCTGGCGGCCATGTATCCCGGCGCGTTGTTCGTGCACATTCACCGTCACCCGTTGGTGGTGGTGCGGTCGAACCAACACATGGCGCGCGAGGGGCACTGCGTGCATCAATTGCAAGACCCACTGCCCGATTCTTCTTACGCCACGCGGTTCTTGGACAACTATCGGGCGATGGAAGATGCTTATTATCGCGACACGGCCCATCTGCCTGCGAAGCAGGTGGTGGAGGTGGCATACGAGGAGCTTGACCGGGACCCGGTTGGAGTGATCCGCCGGATCTACGCACAACTGGGGTTGGAGTTATCGCCGCGATTTGAACGGCGTCTGGAGCGCTATCTGGCCGGGCTGAGCCTCGAGCTGCGCCGGACCAAGGTCG
>CAYSXM010000357.1:0-5284 GCA_964434905.1 uncultured Pirellulales bacterium
CCAACGAAGAACTGATCGTGGCACGGCAGACCCGCCAATTGTTGGCGGGGTAACGAGGAGCAAATCGCATGTTCGTGGCCAAGGTAACTGGAAGTGTGGTGTCGACCCAAAAAGCCGATTCGATGAAAGGGCAGAAGCTGTTGGTGGTCGAGCCCTATCGCATCGATGAGCAGGACCGCGCGCGGCTGAAGAGCACGGGCCGCACGTTCGTGGCGGTCGATACGTTGGGTGCCGGTTTGGGCGAAATGGTGCTGATTTGTCAGGGCTCGAGCGCCCGGTTGACGCCGGAAACCAAGCACTTGCCGGTCGACTGCCTGGTGATCGGCATTGTGGACCAGGTGCATGTGCAAGGGGCGAGTGTTTACGACCGGCAGCAGGCAAGTTCCTAGCGACGCGGCCGGCAGCGGGTTCCGTGTCGATCGCGACAAGCAATACGATTCAAGAGGACGAACTCCCCATGCGGACTAGCGAAGCGTTTATTCGAAGCGTGGTCGAGGAAGTGCTGACGCAACTGGGCCAGCAACCGCCGGCGACACCCACGCGCAATTACCAAGGGCGATTCGGCATTTTCACCTGTGTCGATCAGGCGGTGGCCGCCGCGACCGAGGCCTTCGAGCGGCTCAGCGCGCTGGGCCTCGAGGAACGCCGCCGCATTATCGCGCACATTCGCCGCATTTCCATCGATGCCCAAGTGGAATTGGGGACCATGGAGATGGAGGAGACCAAAATTGGCCGGTTGGTTCACAAGATTGAAAAACTGCGAACGCTTGGCGAGCGCACACCGGGTGTCGAGTTCATGCGCAGTGAAGTGTTTAGCGGCGACCACGGGTTGGCGGTGATCGAGCACGCGCCGTTTGGGGTAATTGGCGCCATCACGCCGGTCACCCATTCGCTGCCCACGATCACGGGCAACGCCATCAGCATGATCGCCGGGGGGAATGCCTTGGTGGTCAACCCGCACCCTAGCGGGAAGCGGGTGGCGGCCGAGGGGGTGCGGCGTTTCAACGAAGCGATCTACCGCGACCTGGGCATCGACAACCTGATTTGCCTGGTGGCGGAACCGACACTGGAAACCGCCAACCAGATTTTCAGTCATCGCGGCATCAAGCTGATTTGCGTGACAGGTGGGCCGGCCGTTGCGCGGGCCGCACTCAACAGCGGCAAACGTGCCATCGTGGCGGGGCCAGGCAATCCACCGGTGGTGGTCGACGAAACCGCCGACCTGGACCGCGCGGCGCGATCGATCATGCAAGGAGCGTCGTACGACAATAACCTGCTGTGCATCGCTGAGAAGGAAATCTTCGTGGTCGAACGGGCGTTCGATCCGTTGGCTACGGCCTTGGAACGGGCGGGCGCCGCGCGATTGAACGGCCGCGAGGTCGAGGCCTTGACGCGCGTGGCGATTACCCAGGTGGGCGAAGGTGAACACCGGCACGACGTACCTGCCAAGGAGTTTCTGGGGCAAGATGCAGCGGTGCTGGCCCGCGCCGCGGGCAAGAGCGTCGGCGAACAAACCGAGCTGTTGTTTGGCGAAACCGACGAGCACAACCCGTTCGTGCCGGTCGAACAGATGATGCCCTTTGTGCCCTTGGTTCGTTGTCGCAATGTCGACGAGGCGATTGCGAAGGCCCATCAGTACGAGCACGGCTACCGCCACACCAGCATTATCCACTCGAATAACGTGCGCAACATGACCCGCATGGGGCGCGTGATGGATACCACGCTGTTTGTGAAGAACGGGCCTTGCATGGCGGCGTTGGGCTTGGGGGGCGAAGGCTACATTTCGTTCTCGATCGCCACGCCCACCGGCGAGGGAGTGACCACCCCGCTCACGTTTACTCGCGAGCGACGTTGCTCCTTGATCGACGATCTCAGGATTATTGGCGCGCCACGCTAGCGCCGGCGCGCGGATCGGTTCCGCGCGCGAATCGAGAAGGAATCACACTATGCAACCCGCGCGCGTCGTCGGTACCGCCACGTCGACCGTCAAGCATCGCTCGCTCGAACGTGCCAAGTTGCTCATCGTGCAACCACTGTTGGCCGACGGTCGGTCGCCCGACGGAGAGCCGGTATTGTCGGTCGACGCGTGGGGTGCCGGATGGGGTGACCTGGTGCTGCTGAACTCCGACGGCGAGGCCGCCCAGGAGCAGTTGGGCGACCCGCGCACGCCGGCGCGTTATAGCGTACTGGGCCTTTACGATTGTCCTGTGCTTGCCGACAGCGATGCCCCCCGCCATGGCCGTGACTGAACAAGAAATCGAACGCATCGTGCGTGAAGTGCTGGCTCGACGGACCCAGCAGGTATCGCCCGCTGCGCGCCAGGTGGCCCGGGCCGGTCGCGCCTGGGGAAATGGAGCGTGGATTGCCGCGAGCACCGGGGTTGCCAGCGCGATGCCGGCCGCCGCTGAAATCTCGATTCCCGAGCGGTTGATTACGCTAGCTTCCCTGCCCCGTCGATTGGCGCCCGGCACGCGGTTGCAGTTCGTGCCTGGCGCGGTGATTACGCCGGCCGCCAGAGACTATCTGCGAGAACAAGGCACCGTGTGGCGACGCGGAGGCGAGCACGCGGTGTCGAGTGCGAAGGTGTTTGCGTCGGGAGCACGGTCCTTGCAGGCTGCGACCCCCGGAGCGCCAGCGGCGGGCAGAGCCGAGCTGCTGTTGGCGGTAGCGGTAGATGGTTTTTGTCCCCAGGCACTTGTGTCGCACTTGCAGCGAGCGGGTGCGGTGGTCGAACAGATCGAGCCGATGGCAGGTGTGTCGATGCCGGCGGAATTGGCCAATCGTGCTCTGGCGCGGCGTGTACCGGGGGCGTTGTTGTGCGACTCGCCGGTATGGGCCGCGTGCGCGGCCAACCGTTTTCGAGGCATTCGATCCGCGGCCATACGAGATGAGCGCGATCTGGAGATCGCCTTCCAAGAGTTGGCGGCGAACGTGCTCGCGATTCGACCTGGCGATTTGCCGACGTTTGCCTTGCAGCGGGCGCTGGCCCGCTTGGCACAGGTTGGGTGGGCACCTTGCCCGGCCGCGTGGCGCGAAGCGTTGGACTGATGGCCGCCCGGCGCGGTCGAAAATTTGCAATGAGCGAGGACGAGATGCGAATCGGCGAAGTGATTGGCCAGGTGACTCTCAGCATTTCGCATCCCAGTTTGCAGGGGGCGCGTTATCCGCTGGTGGTACCGTTGTCGCTGGCCAATCTGGCGGGTACGTCGCGCGAGCGGGCCGAGGCGTTGGTAGCGTACGACGACTTGGGGGTCGGCCTGGGCTGTCGCGTGGCATTTAGCGAAGGGCGCGAGGCGGCCCAGCCGTTCGACCCGACGGGCAAGCCGATCGATGCGTATAACGCGGCCATTTTGGATGCCATCGAGATACCGAATTCCGAACCACGTAACGGTTAGCTCGGATTATTCATGAACTTCGACGCGACACCTTCGGTTCCGCAGCAGAAGGCTCATGAATAATTCGGGGATAAAAGCACCTGCCGGCGAAAATCGCCATCTTGAACACTAGAGAACCCACGCGATGAACGTACACCAGCTAAAAAAAGACATTTGCGAGATCGGACGGCGTCTATACAGCAAGGGGTTTGCCGCGGCCAACGACGGCAATATCTCGATTCGCCTGAGTGAAAACGAGGTGCTCTGTACCCCCACGATGATCTGCAAGGGCTTCATGCAGCCCGACGACCTGTGCACGGTCGACATGCAGGGGGTGCAGAAATCTGGCAAGCGCAAGCGCACCAGCGAGGTGCTATTGCATCTGGCGATCATGAAAGAGCGTCCGGAGATCAAGTCGGTGGTGCATTGCCATCCGCCGCACGTGACTGCGTTTGCGATTGCGCGGGAGCCCATTCCACAGTGCGTGTTGCCCGAGGTCGAAGTGTTCTTGGGCGACGTACCGATCACCAAATATGAAACGCCTGGCGGCCAGAAATTCGCCGACACGATCCTTCCGTTCGTATCGAAGACGAACATCATCATTTTGGCCAACCACGGCACGGTGAGCTATGGCGAAAACGTGGAGCGCGCTTATTGGTGGACGGAGATTCTCGACGCGTATTGCAACATGCTGATGATGGCGCGGGGTCTGGGGCGGGTGAGCTACTTCAGCGAAGGTCAGACCCGCGAGCTGTTGGACCTGAAGAGCAAGTGGGGATTCGCCGATGCACGATTGGCGCCCGGCATGGAGAATTGCGATATCTGTGCCAACGACGTGTTTCGCGACAGTTGGCGCGATTCCGGCGTGGAGCGGCGTGCATTCGAGCCGCCGCCGGCCATGCCGGTGCAGACTTCGCCGGCCAGTCGCAACCAGGCGACCGGTCCCGTCGGCGGAACATCCAACGATCAAGAAGCGCTGATCCAGGCGATTACCGATCGGGTTCTGGCGGCGCTCAATTCCAAGTAGTGGATGTGGATCGGGCAGGTTCGGACACATCGGTCAGGTCTGTCGAGGTCTCCTCGACTTTGTGAGAAGGAAAGCGTTCCATGAAGGTCAGCATTGTGGGCGGAGGAGGGCTGGTCGGTTCCTGCGCGGCCTATGCCTTGCAAGCCAGTGGCGTGGTGCGCGAGATCGCCCTGATTGATGCCAACCGTGACTTGGCCACTGGCCAAGCGCTCGACTTGTTGCATGGCGCCAGTTTGGCAGCCGACCAGCGCATTTCGGCCGGCGGTTACGAACATGTGTCTGATAGCGACGTGATCTGCATCACCGCCGGCTTGCGGCGCAAGCCCGACGAAAGCCGCCTGGACTTGGTGCATCGCAACGTCGACCTGTTTCTGGGCATTCTCCACGAGATTCGGCAGGCAGGCTATCGCAGCAGCGCCGTGGTGCATGTGGTTTCCAATCCGGTTGACATCTTGACCTATTTGGCGGCCGAGCGTCTGGAGTTGCCCACGGCCCAGGTGATCGGACTGGGTACGCAGCTCGACACGGCCCGGTTTCGCAGTCTGATCGCCGATCGATTGTCGCTGGCGCCGACGCAAGTGGCGGCGCTGATCTTGGGCGAACATGGCGACAGCATGGTGCCCATCTGGTCGAGTGCCACGGCGGCCGGTTTGCCGCTGGAGAAATTTGCCGGTTGGAATCCTCACCTGGCCACCGAGTTGTTTACCCGCACCAAGGGCTCGGGAGCCGAGGTGATCTCCAAAAAAGGGGGGGCCGGCTTCGCCGTGGGGCTGTCGATTCGCGACGTGATCGACGCGGTGGCGCTCGATCGGCAACGCGTGCTACCCGTTTCCACCGTGCAAACAGGGGCCTATGGGCTACGGGGGGTCGCCCTGTCGGTGCC
>CAYSXM010000358.1:0-5278 GCA_964434905.1 uncultured Pirellulales bacterium
AACCTGTACTATAACGGAAGACCTTATTACGATTTGTAATACAATGTATGGTTTAGTTCAAATTCGAGCTAAGTTCAGAAAATTTTATAGTTCAGTTCAGTTCTAGTTCAAAGTGTGAAAGTTCGTAGTTGCGCATGTCTGCTACGTAGAAACAGATACAGCTGAATCGAAAAGCACTCAGGCTCGGTTTTCAGCAGCCAATAAGACTTGCCCACCGTGGTTTCTCTCCGTTCGCCAACTAGTCAGAACCCCCGGCATCGCAGCGGGAGTATTCTATCGTGTGCCCTCCGACTAGCCGACCAGCCGAACGCCGAGGGAGACCTGTGTCGAAGTGGACCAGGCCGACGAGATATCCTAACTTCATTTCAGGACAGGGCTTAGGCGTAGGGGCCAGCCTCGTTCACTCGGCAGTCTGGCGTCGAAGTAAGGCGCTGTCGCCTCGGAAATTCCCAGATTCGGCCGCGTGCGACGAATCACTACGGCCGTTCCCACATGGCGGACGTGGAGTCGGGGTCGGTGAAGACGCCAGTGCGAGTCTGAAGCGGGGGGCGATACGCGATTGGTACCCGGGAAATTTGCTTGGGTCCCAAAACGTTGGTCCGGGGGGTGCAAGATCCCGTAGGTCTGCGGCAACCTGTTGATTGCTTATGGCGATTCTAAGTTCCGAAACGCCGGCTTTGGCGGCACCCTTGGGCAGCATCGATTGGTCTGCCGAATTGTCGCGGCATGCGCGCTGGCTGCGAACCGTGATTGCCAACCGGTTGGGCGAACCGCAGGCCGTGGACGAGGTCATGCAAGAGGTGGCCCTGGCGGCCGTGGCCGAGCGAGCGCCCCTGAACGACGCGACCAAGGCCGGGCCTTGGCTCTATCGATTGGCAGTTTGGCAATCGTTGATGTATCGCCGACGGCAGGGGCGCCGCCGCAAGCTGCTCGATAGATTTCGCGACTACACAGGCGCCGGCGAATCACAGCAGGAGCACGACCCTTTCCACTGGGTAGTGGCTGACGAGCGCCGTGTGATGGTGCGCCAGGCACTGGCCAGGCTAGCGCCGCGCGATGCCGAAATTTTGTTGCTCAAATACAGCGAGGATTGGACTTATGGCCAGCTAGCAGCGCATCTGGGCGCCAGCCACGCGGCCATCGAAACCCGACTGCACCGTGCACGGGGACGACTGCGTCAGCAGTTGGCCTGTTTGAATCCCGAGGAACCAACACACCATGATCGAATCGCCAAGCCCGAATGGTCGGTTGTTCATTGAACAGCTCGATCGGCTGGTGGATGGCAGGCTTTCGCCCGCCGCGCGCCGCGCGCTGTTGACTGAGTTGGATCAGCGGCCCGACGGTTGGCGCCGTTGTGCCGGCGCGTTTCTAGAAGCACAAGCTTGGCGCGAGGCCTTCGCTGAACCCGTTGCGCACCTTGAAATCGAGGCACGGGGCGAGGCCAAGCGACGCCTGGCAGGTGGGAGGCACCCCGCGATCGTTCTCGCTGCTGTTCCCAGCGAGGGCGCGAACGTCTCGATCGGACGATTGCCGGAACAGGCGACCCAGGGCGCCCGCGCGGCGCGCGAACCGCGCGGCCAGATGGCTTCGCGCCTTGTGCTAGCCGCTAGCCTATTGTGCGCCTTCGGGTTGGGTTTCGGACTCCATGGGTACGGCCCGCGCATGGATTCTAGAAACGAGCACCTTGCCAAGCTAGCGACCGCCCCCGTCGTGGAGGCAGATACCACGGCAGTCGACGATGCGACGACTGACGAACTTGTGGCGGTTCCGCCTCGCCGGCACTTGGTGCTGATGGTTCCCAGCGCCGATGGCGACGAAGATCCAGCGAACCCGATTGAGTCGATCGACTTGCCGGTTCTTGAGCCTGACGAGCTGGCCAATCGGTGGAATCTTGATTCGAGCGCGGAGTTGGGCCCCGAAGCGCTGCGCACATTGGGCCGCCTGGGGCATCGCGTGGAACGCTGGCGTGCGTTGGTTTCGGTGAGGTTGAACGATGGCGGCACGGCGCGGGTGCCGGTCGAACAGTATCGAATTCGATACGTGGCGGATGACTATCAATAGCCCGGGCCTCGGTGACGAGCATGCCGCTCGACCGAGCCGGATGGTGACATATTCCTTGTTCAAACAGGAGAGAAACGATGTTGCGTAATCGCTATGGTCGCCGTCTCGGCTGGCTTGTCGCCGCCGGGCTACTGTTGTGGTCGGCACAGCTAGTTGGCGCCGCCGACGAGACGTTAACACCTGCTACGCCGGACGCACCCGCAACGGTTGCGGCGCCGGTTACGCCGCCGGCACCTCCAGCGTCGCCAGCAACTGAAGCCGTGCCCGCTGGCGCGGCGGCCCCCGTAGCACCTGATGCGCCCGTGGCGCCTGATGCGCCTGTGGCGCCCGTGGCTCCTCGGGCGCCGGTCAAGCTGGGGGCCTATTGGCTGGGTCTCGAATGCGCACCGCTCGGCACGGTCGAGCAGGAGAAGCTGGGCATAGCGGGGCCCGCGCGTCTGGTGGTGCGCGACGTGGTGCCAGACAGCCCCGCGCACGGGGCCGGTATTCAACCAGGTGACGTATTGCTGCGGGCTGGTGACCGGGAGCTGTCGCAATTGGAAGATGTCGTAAGCGCCGTGGAAGCGACCGCCGGGGAGACCTTGTCGCTGACGCTACGGCGTGGCGCGGATACCATGACCATTGCGGTGCAGCCCGCGCGGCGACCGCGAGCGAACCATGCCCCCCAAGCGCCCGGCACGGGCGTGTGGCGCGACGTGCGTCGGTTGTTCAACCTGGCGGCGCCCGCCCCCTCAGGCGAATCCTTTGAAAACGACATTCGGATCTGGCGCGTGGGTCCTGGCGCGATCTTGGCCTCGCCCATGCCCGAGAACTTGACAATTACTGTTACCCGCAAGGGGCCGGCCGCGGCCGAAATCCGTGTACAACGCGATGACCAAGTGTGGGAGTTGAAAGAAAACAACCTCCAAGCGTTGCCGGAAGATGTTCGCCTCCACGTCGAGCGGATGTTGGGGCGCGATATGCCTTGGGTGGGCCAGGTTGGTGAGGAGGTACATCGAGAAATGCGCCGCCACATGGACCGCGCGCGTCAGGCCGCCGTGCGGGCGCGCGCCGAGGCGCAGCAGGCCGTCGAACGTGGTCGGGCCGAAGCAGAACGAGCTCTAGAGCGGGCAGATGACGCCGAAACACCGCGCGCTCCGCGACCACGCCGCGGCCCGGGGGCCGCCGAGCGGGCACCGGAAACGCCCGCGCTCACGTCTGAAGATTTGCAACGATTGGGGGCGCATTTGGAACAAATGCTTGGCCTGCGAATCGAAAATGTCGAACAGCACTTGCAGGCAATTGAAACGACCTGCGCGGAAATTCACCAGCGCCTTCACGAGCAATTGCAACAGCAAAATGCCGAGCGCATCCAACAGGAAAAGGAACTGTGGGGTCGCCTGACGGTGCTGGAACGCAGTGCCAATGAAACCCTGGAGCGTTTGGTCAAGGAACACGGACGCCGACTGGAACGGCTGCTGGAACGCCTGGTCGAACGTGCCGACGATCACCACGGCCGTGGCGGCCGGGCCGGCGACAGGTCGGATGACGAGGACGACGATGGCGATCGGGACCGTGACCGTGACGGTGACAGCGACGAAGTCGAGTATCGAGACCAGGTCGAGGATGAGAGCCTCGAAGACGGCAGCCAAAGCGTTCGCGGGGCAGGGGGGAACCTGTAGGCGCTGAGTCTCCGGTCGTGGCCGGCTAGCCGATTAACGTCAAGCTGTGTTGGCGCGCGGGTGCCGTCGGCTGAGTTACTTCGCTCGCAAGGTTCATGCGCGCCATCGTTCCAATTCTTGAATCAGGTTGCCGAAGCCAAGTGGGAAACGATTCTGCAAGTTGGTAATACCACCCGCGACCGTCGCCGCGAATTGGTTCGCAGCCTGCTCGCGCTCTAGTCGCGATGGTCGGTCATGGCCATAGGCCCAGGTTTTAAGGCCGGGTGGCGTGTAGGAGCACCGGCCGGCGCGCAGACCGTTGCGCCAGGTCTGCTCCGATACCTGGGGGTGGTCGGCGGCGCACAGCCACGCTTCAATCGCCGGCACTGCCAGGCCGATGGCCACCTTGAGCGGGGGGCGATGTTCCACGGGATTCAGTTGGCCCAGCGCCCGTTGCAGCGTGCGATGGATTACTGGTAAGCGTGGCCGGCGCTGGTTGGACGCCGATTCCGGCGGTACCTCTTCGGCGGTGAGCCAAGAGAAATCGGAATCCACCACGACGATCAAGCCTTGCACGTCGAGCTGACGGTAGTAGACCGATCGTACGATGGCGGGCAGCAATTTGCGCACCGCGTCGAAACCGCCCGGGCGCGTCACCAGCGAGGGAACCAGGTCAATGGGTTCGCTCAGCACCGCCTCGGCCACTGCCCTCAGAATCACTTCGTCGTGGAGCGATTCGCCGATCACGCAGAGCTTCATTGCTCGATGGGAACTCCGCCCAGAATGCCGCTATACCAAGCTTCTCCCAGCGTGGCGTCGCCCAGTGCATCGACCAGGTCTTGCCGTTCTGAGAGCCGCCGAAACTCGACGTTGTCGGCTTTCTTTTCCGCGATCACGATCTCTTCTGGGTGGTCTTTGTACAAGTCGAGAAAGTACGGAGAATGCGTCGTGGTGAGCACCTGGGTCGGAGGCCGGTCCAAGCCATACTTTTCCGGATAGGCCAGCGCGTATAACGCGTCGCGAACATAGTGCAACAGGCGGGGGTGCAAGCCCGCGTCAGGATCCTCAATGGCCACAAAACTCGGAGGATTTGGCAGTCGTGGCAGCGTCAGTAGCGCAAGCGCGAGAAGCGTGCCGTCGGAAAGTTCCGAGGCGGCAATGGTGGCGCCGTTCTTAGTCCGCAGTCGTAGTCTCCGTTGGCCTTCACGAGGAGTGTCGAATAGAATCCGATCAAACTCGGGGAGCGCCTGCCGCAAGTCGACATTCAGTTGTTCGAATTGTTCCGGCACGTTGTCACGCAACTGGTCAAGCACGGTGACGAAGTTTTCGCCGTGCTCACCCAGTACGGCGTTGGGTGTCAACTGATAGTCGCGTGCCAGCACCTCGGATTTGAAGTGAAGTTGCTTGGCGGCTGCAACATACGCTCGAACTCGCTGATCCGCGTCGGCTCCAACACCAGCAGGTGGCTTGGCGAGCTCGGGGTTACATTGCACGCACTGCGACTCCGGCGTGTTGTGCTCGGCGCACCAGTCGCCTTTCGCCTTGAAGGCAACTTCCATGTACGAATTGCATTTCAC
>CAYSXM010000359.1:0-5271 GCA_964434905.1 uncultured Pirellulales bacterium
CCAACCCGCGGACCACCGCCGTCGAAGTTGACACCGGTGATGACGCTGGTCACTCCCTGTTGTATGGTTTGCGAGGCCGTCAGGTCTTGATCAAGGTGGCCATAACGCGCACCGAGTGAATAGTTCACGACCGAGTTGCGGGTGGCCCAGAGAATTCGTCGCAGATCGACGTCGGCCAATTGGAAATCGATGTCGTAGTTGGCTACCGCCGCCAGGCTGCCCGCAAAGGCATTGACCGTGGAGGGAAACACCAGCAAGGAATGGATTGCATTCGGCGCATTGGTGGCGATGGTCTCGACGGCCTGGCTCTCGTAGTGCGTGTAGCTAGCGGCAATGCTGCTGCAACGATTCACCGCCAGGTTGAAGCCCGTGCGAAAGCCCGGCTGATGCACAGGACTGACCACGCCCACCGCCCCGATCGGTACACCACCCAAGGGAACTAACCCGTCGCGCGGCTGACCAAAGGCGACGTCCGCGCCGGTCGCCTGAAGGTACAAGAAGTCGCCGAAGGCACCGTTACGATGTTCCCAAAAACAGGGGCCGCATTCGCCGACACAGCACGGATCGCACGGGTTGCCGTTGACGTTGCAAGCGCTGAAGTTGTCGCACCCGACACACGCGCCGCCGCAACAGCCAACTCTGCCACAGCCGCCCGATGACGAGGGCGCATCATTTCGGTCGCTGCAATAGGCGCCGTCATCGGACGATTCAGAGTGACCAGCCAGTGCGACTTCATACATGCTCGTACGCACCGGCGGCGCCAACTCGACCAAGCCAGACACCGGGCGAGAGGCGTCGGTTGTCACTACTTCGGGCAGCGTGCCGCGAACCGGAGTGAGCCACGCCCCCGCTCGAAGTTGTACTGGCGCCGCGGCCGGCCCCGTTGCCTGCTGGGCGGGGGCCATCGAGGCCGAAGCGGCCCAAGCGATCGCTAAGAATAAGCGAAGTTTCACGACAAGACTCCTTGTGCCGATCAGACCAGACTTTGTCCAACGTACGGATTGCAGCGATTGAATCGAGGGGGCGTTGTTGAAAATCGTCGCTACAGCCGTCGAACTTGGAATAACCAGTCGTGCGCGGAACATGCGGAAGAACCGGCAGCCACGACCTAGCCCACAAACTTTGCCCAGGTTAAGAGATCCTGGGGGGGCGCCGGTGCGCAAGAACGGCCAGACGCTGCGAAAACCATGCTGGCGCAGGGCGAGGCTCGCGGAGCCTGAAACTGCCAACGCGGTGGCTTAGAGCAGACTGCTAGCGCACCACGGGCAGACGTAGGCATGCCATGCGTGCTACTGGCCGAGGCGGCGCCAAAGAGGCGATTGCGCCTTCAGTGACCGACGCAGCGTTCCGGTTCGATCCCGGCGCAGCACGCGCTTTGGCCAACTGCAAACGCACCATGTCGATTTCTGAAAGCCAAGTCTGGGCTGTGGGGCAGGAAACCAAGCGCCCCTCGTTGGCAACTCGGACAGCCAGTGTCTGGCACGCGCCATCGGATGGCCAATAGCGGCCCGTACGTTGCCCGTCCAAGTCCATGATCAACACCGCCTGGCCGCTCGATGTTCTGGCCGCATCGAAGTAGCCCTCGTCGCGCCAGCGCGAAAGAAGCATATCAAACTCCGCCGCAGAAATGTCGAGCGCCCACGCTTCTTGCACTTGTGGACCAAAGTGCAGGCCGGGCATGGTCGACTGGGTCGATTGCCAGACAGCCTGCCAGACGCCGGTCTTGGACGGTCTGTTGTCGGGCCGCTGTGCGATTACCACCAAACTTGCCTGGGCAATGTCGCGCCGGCCATTCGGATGTGGGTACTCGATCGTCAGCAGCCGCTCGGTAGCGTCATTCGACGGATGACCCGCACTAGCCAGTTGGACTGCATGGTTGCCAAGAGATTCGGCGCTCGCCTCGCAAAATGTGACCCTGGCAGAACCCCGCACCGCATACGACGAAGGTCCCGTCGCGGCTGTCGTCGACAGGGTGCTGCAACCGGAAGAACCAAAGCCGACCGCCGCCAGCGCGGTCATCAAGCCCAGGCCTACGCCACGCGTGGCCTGTCTGCTCGTTGCTGGTCGGCTGAGAATTTGCATTTGCAATCGGCTTTCCTGCCGGCCCCAGACGCCGTCTGGCAGTTTGCGCAATTCGCGAGGAATTTGCCGGCACTGCGACCACAAACTTCGCCCCGTTTTCGCAATCGCTATGATCCGTATCGGCAAACCATCCCCACGGGCTTCAACCACTAGCAGTGTTTGAAGGGCCGGCATCGCCTGCTAAATCAATCTTGTACCTGGCGCGCGTCCCGGTCTCACCTTGAAGCCAGCACGGCCTTGACGCCTCCACGAGGTCGAATGGCGATTCGTGGTTCCGGTACCAACGGGCCCTGCTGTGGCGCCAAACGTACCGACCACCGCCGCAACAATGTCGCCAGCACCAACACCATTTCCATCGTGGCAAAGGTGTTGCCAATGCACACGTGCGGTCCGCCACCAAACGGAATCCAGGCATATTGTGGAATGGTCGCCGCGCGGTCAGATACAAAACGCTCGGGATCGAATCGCCAGGGGTCGGGAAAAAACCTCGCGTCGTGATGAATCATCCAGGGCGAAATATAGACCAAGGTTCCCGCCGGCAAGCAATAGCCCGACAACTCGACAGGTTGAACTACCTGCCGCGCCATCATCAACCAGGTGGGAGGATACAGCCGTATCGACTCCTTCACCACGGCGGTGGTGAAATTCAAGGCCGGCAGATCATCGAAGGTTGCGGCGCGGTCTCCTAGCATCTGGCGGGCTTCGGTTGCGGCGCGGAGTTGAATGTCCGGGTGCTGTGCCAGCATGGCCCAAGTCCAGGCCAGCGCCGCGGCGGTCGAGTCGTGGCCCGCGTTGAACAGCGTCATCGCCTCATCGCGAACCTGTACGTCGGACATCCCCTTGCCGTCCCCCTCGATGTCGGTCGCCGCCAATAGCATCGCCAACAAATCGCCCTGCTCACCGGGCGACTGCCGGCGCTGGCGCACAATGCCTTCGATCAAGCCCTGCAGCGTACGAATCGCCCATCGCTTGCGCCGCTTGGCGCGGGTGGGCAGCCAGTCGGGCCACCGCACGATCTGACCTGCTTCTCGCTGAATCGTTTCCGACACGACGGCCACCGCTTCGCCAAGATGCGCGGCTTGACCGGTCAATTCCACGTCGAAAAGTGTCTTGGCAATGATACGCAACGTGAGATGCGTCATCGCCTGATCGATGTCCAGTTCGGCGCCCGCTTGCCATGATTGGCCCAACTGGTCTGCGAAGTCGACGACGACACGAGCATAGCCAGCCAGCCGAGCCGGGGCGAATGCCGGTTGCACCAATCGGCGCTGCCGCAGCCAGAATTCCCCCTCGCTGTTGATTAGCCCTTCTCCATCGATTTGCCGTAATAGTCTGACCAGGCGAGGATCCTTGCGAAATGCCTTGTGCTTGGTAACCAAGACCTCGCGTACCAGGTCCGGATGATTCACAAATACCAAGTGAAAAGGGCCTGCCGCAAACGAACTGAGATCGCCGTAACTACCCGCTAACTGGCTCAGAAGTTTCAGTGGGTCACGCCGCAGCCGGCTGATCAGCGACCAGCCCCACAGCCCGCCAGCCGGGCCCGGAGGAAATCGTACGGCCATCATTGTTCTCCTGGAAAGTCGCCGGGTGGCGCGACCGTCAGATTGCTGGTCGGCGCGCGCAGGCCAGCCGCGCAAAATTGCACCCACTCTTCCACCAACTGCGCCCCGCAAAGCTCGGTAGGCAAGAACCCGTGTTGGCTCATCGAGGCGTGGCGGCGGTGTTTCGACAGTGTGTGCAACATCGCACCCCAGGTGAACTGCACGCGGCACCAGGCGACATCGTCGGGCAAGACCCCCGCCAGCGACCACGCCAAGACTGCGCCAAATCGCTGCACCAACTCTACAAACAATTCATAGAAATAGGTGCGCACCGAGTCGCTGGGAGAAACGTAAACCTGGGCTAACAGCCACGCAGCCTGGGGTGTCTGTTCCAATAGCTCGAACACCGGCGCGATAAACGCTCGTAAGACGTCCTCCAACGCCGGAGGGACACTGCCGGCCGCGAGCACGACCCGTTCCAGACGCTCCAGTCGCACGGCGTTCAATGGCACAACGCGGCGTCGTAGAACAGCGCAAATCAACTCCTCTCGACCCCCAAAGTGATAGTGCACCGCGGCGACGTTCACGCCCGCCGCTTCGATGACCGATCGGACAGAAACCGCGTCGATGCCGGCATCGGCGAACATTTGTTCGGCCACATCGAGGATTCGTTCTGTCGTGTCGGACATGCTGTCTGCTAAAGGCCGATCGAAGATGATTCGCTGAGCAAGTCGGGGCGGCCGCGTGTGACGACCAAAATGGCTTCTCGATGCCCCGTATTCAGCGACCAAGCGTGAAGTGCCAAATGATACCTAAATAAATCAATCGATTGATTCAATGGTACCGCGACACGGCCTAGACATTCTATGGCCACGCTTGGCATCTTGCTATAAAAGGTTTCCACTAAATAACTTGTGGAATATGCACTCGCTCTGTTTCAAGCTAGCACCGGCTAGGAAGCTTTTCCTGTGTCGCACGCGGCGCTCGAAATATCGGCCGTTACCGCCGGGCAGGCAAACTCCTCGGTCCAAAGCAATCTGGCTCGTGACGGGGCGTTGCTCACAGATCGACGAATGTGCCACCGCGTGCCTTGCGAAGGTGATAATCGACGGTGATGGACCCCGCCAGCCATGCCAGTCTTCCGTCACGGCCGCCCGCGAATGTCGGTCGTGGGTTGCGTGCCGCGCGGTGGGGCTTGTGTGCGTGCGCCTTGGCATTCGCGGTGGTTCCCTGCCAATTCAGTTCGCTTCCCGTTCCAGGCAGGGCCCTGCGGTACGAGAGCACCGCGTTGTGGTGGGTGACCGCCGCGTTGTGTTTGTTGGCCCTGGCACCGCGGTTGGCCGCGCGCTGGGCCCTTGCCGCGACGGTCGCTGCGATCACGTTGTCCGTCGTGCTGATAGCGACCTATCGTGAACCGAAACGGGGAGACATGCTAGTCGCGGGCCATTGGACACCGTTGTCGCCGGTCGGATCGTCGCAGAACTTGAATTGGGTTTCGCCGGACGAGTGGTCCGACCCGCTTACGGACCAGGCCAAATCCCAATTTGGCCACGGCGGCTTGCCGGGCGCTAGCGGTTTCGACCATCGCCACGAGTTTCACGTTCGTTCGACGCTCGATGCCGATGGTTTCCGTGTCATGCCCCAA
>CAYSXM010000360.1:0-5260 GCA_964434905.1 uncultured Pirellulales bacterium
CATCAACCGGGCCGGCATGCGCGAGAAGTTCGGGCGCATCATGGTCCCGGTCGATCTGCGGTGGCCCGGCGCGGAATGCCTGCCCGCCGCCAACGTGGTGGCGATGGTCAACATCGACCGGCACCCGCTCTGGCTTCGTTGGCCCAGCGCATTGCTCAAGACCATTCACTACGAGATGACCATGATGAAGCGGTGCCGGTTCGGGCTGTCATTTATCCGCAGCGTGGCATTTTTTGGGATTCTGCCGCGAGGCATGGAGATCATCTCGGCCTCGCACCGCTCGTTCGCGACCAGCGTGATGAGTAACCTGGGCAAGATCCTGGGCGACGTTCCCTTGGTCCGTCGCGAAGGCAAACTCCAAGCCGGGGCATTGGAACTGGTGGGAGTGGAATCAGCCCCCCCGATTCGTCCTCACACCGCAACTGGTTTCACCGCCTTGTCGTATGCCGGCAACCTGACCCTGGTAATGAACTACGACCGTTATCATCTCGACGCCCAGGCCGCCCGGGCACTCTTTCAAACGGTGGTCGATCAACTACGTGTCACGGCCCAGGAGGCGGCTTAGCCCACAATCGGCCTGCCGCACGCGATGGAACTTGCCGGAAAAATCGTGGTCGTTACTGGCGGCGCTCAAGGCATCGGGCGCGCACTGTGCCTGCGGTTCGCCGCGGAGGGCGCACGGGGCGTCGTCGTGGCCGATCTCGACGCACACGCCGCGCGGGCGACCGCGAACGAATGTGGCGGTCTGGCCGTCGCTTGCGATGTGACCCGCAACGAGGATTTGCGCCAGTTGGTTTCGGAGACCGAAGCCGCCTGGGGACCGATCGACTTGTTTTGTTCCAACGCGGGCGTGTTGGGACCGGCCGGTGGGCTTGATCTAGACGACGACGCCTGGCACCAGGTGTTCGCCGTGAACTACTGGGCTCACCTGGCCGCGGCGCGCGTGGTTGTGCCGGGCATGCTGGCCCGCGGTGGCGGATATCTGTTGCAAACCTGCTCGGCCGCGGGGCTGCTGACCCAGATTGGCGCCGCGCCCTATGCCGTGAGCAAGCATGCCGCGGTGGCGCTGGCCGAATGGCTGGCCGTGACCTATGGCGACCGCGGGTTGAAGGTCTCGTGCCTGTGCCCTCAGGGGGTGCGCACCCGCATGCTCGAGCAGGGCGCCGATGCTCGTGGCAACAAACTGGGGCAGTTTTTGGTGCCCGGCGCGCTCGATCCCGCGGTCGTGGCCGAGGTGGTCGTGGCGGGACTCGCGGTGGAGAAGTTCTTGATTTTACCCCATGCCGAGGTGGGGGAATTCTACCGTCGCAAGGGAGACGATCCCGACCGCTGGCTGCGCGGCATGCGACGCTTGCAGCAGCAACTGCAAGCGCTAGCAGAATAGCGACGGCGTGTTCCAGAGTCGACCGGCCCCGACGGTCCTCCCGGGTGAACCGCAAAGAGCATTGCGAGGGGGTCAGGAACCTGTTTCCGGCCAACGGAAGTTGGTTGAGTGCCGTGCCTGATGACGGAAAAGGGTGCCAGAACTCGAGTTGGCAGTTCTCCTTAACCCGGCCCAGCTTGCCTTGAGGCAAATCGGCGGGGGAACTATGATTCGCCCCCCGTGGGCCATGTCTCCTGGGCATTTTGGCGTGCGGCCATGTGGCGGTTTCAGCATCCCTGGCGCGCGGGTTCGTTGGCGGCCGTATCGTCGAGCGTGGTCGCTGCGCTGGCAGTTGTTTGGGCGCTGCGCTCTGAGCCGGGTTTCTATCGCGCCGCGGCGACGCGCCCTCCGGCCGACCAGCAAGCCGCTTGCGACGAGTGCCTGGCCAGGGCAGCAGCGCTGACCGGGGCCGGGCGATACTATGGGTCGTGGCGCGCGACGTTTTCTGCCGACCAGATCAACGCTTGGCTGGCCATCGATGTGGCGCGCAACTGGAGCGATTACCTGCCGGCTGGGTTTCGCGACCCGCGCGTGGCGGTCGACGAGCAGGGCGCAACCATCGCCTGTCGCTATGGCCAAGGGTGGACAAGTTGTGTTTGTAGCTGGCGCGTGGGCGTCGAACCCTTGGGAGAGAATCGGGTGGCGCTGCGGATTGGCGCGGCACACGCGGGCCGTTTGCCACTGCCCCGGGCCACGCTGTTGCGGGCTGTCGCCACGGCCGCAGAGACGCAAGGTTGGCCCTTGGTGTGGCGCCAAAGCGGGGGGGACCCCGTGGCGGAAATCAAGGTGCCAGATGCCACGCGCCATGGCGCCACGCGACGTATCGACTCGGTGCGACTAGAACAAGGCGGGTTGGTGATCGTGGGCTATACCGAACCGCTCGGCCCAGACAACGGACCCGTGGTGCCCCCTCAGGTGGCCGCCGAAGCTGGCGAAAAAGTGAACCGCCAACGCTGAGGATCATCGACCTCGCGCGTTAGCCGACCGATGCCCTGCAGCCGGTCGCCGACCAGTTCCAGCGCGCGGTTGTCAGCGCATCGTTCGCACCATGTGAACTGTCCTCGGTCCCAGCGCCGCACGCTGCCGCGCGCGTCGGACAACGGTCCTTGATAGTCCCAATAGGCCAGCCGGTGCGCTGGCAACTCGTGGGCGGTCGTCGGGGCCAGGCAAGCGTCGGGCGGAAGTTCCAAGGCCCAGGTAGAAAAGGCCTCTTCGGTATCTTGTTCCACCAGCAAGTCCCAGTGCAGGGGGCGGGTGCAATTGGGCCCAGGCGAGTGTTCGAGCACGACAAACCGCTGCATGCTAGCAACCTTTGGAGGCGCGGCTGGCGCGCGACGCAATCGACAGGTCTCTGAAGGTAGTCTGCTCGATGCCCCCCCGTCCGACCAGTTGGCCGCGGGGCAAAGAACCGGTGTCCAGGGCGATTTGTGCGGGGCAGGTGTGCCGAAGGCGCGCTTGCCGGGGGGCGAATGCAAAACTATACTTCGGAAGTAAGTTCTTTTCGCGTCGGCAGTTGCGAATGAAACCCGTCGGCTTGTTCGCCGGCTGGTCGGATTCGGGCGAGCAGCCGTTGTCGAAAGTGGCTGGAGATTCACCATGCAGCGTCGTGGTTGGTTGGCATCGGCCGTTGTCGTGTCGTTGTTCGTCGGAGCCCCTGGCCAGAGTCGGTGCGAAGAGCCGGCGCCGCCTGCGCAAGCGCCCGCCGAGGACGCTGCCGCGACTGCTGGCGGCACTTCTGCGGCCAGCGACGATTACGAATTGTACAAGGTCTTCGTCGACACGCTCGACCAGGTGCAGCGCAACTATGTGCGAGATATCAGTCGCCGGGAATTGATCGAGTCGGCCATTCAAGGCGTGCTCTCTCGTCTCGAAGATCCGTACTCGAGCTATATCAGCCCCCAAGATCTGGGCGAGTTCCGCACCAGCGTGGAAAGCCGGTTCGGAGGAATCGGCATTCAGATCGAAATCGATTCGAAGCAACTGAAAGTGCTCAGCCCCTTGATCGACACACCGGCCTATCGGGCGGGTTTGTCGGCGGGTGATCGAATCGTCGAGATCGAGGGGGCGACGACCGAGGGACTGTCGATCGAAGAGGCGGTGACCAAGCTCAAAGGTGAACCGGGCAGCCAAGTGACGATTGGCGTGTTGCATGGCCAGGCGGCCGACATGGCGCGCCACACCCTCACCCGCGAAGTGATCGACGTGGCCACCGTGCTGGGGGACCGTCGCAAGGCCGACGACCATTGGGACTACCTGCTCGATGCCCAGCGCAAGATTGGCTACATCCGCGTGACCAGTTTCAGCCGCGATACGGCCGGCGATCTGCGCGACGCGCTCGACGAACTGGCCGCGCAGGGCGTGCGTGGACTGGTGCTCGACTTGCGATTCAACCCCGGGGGGCTGCTCAGCTCCGCCATCGAGGTCAGCGACCTGTTCGTGGCCGACGGGCGGATTGTCAGCACCGAGGGGCGCAACAGCGTAGCGCGCAGTTGGGAGGCCGAACGAGACGGTACCTTCGAGGGCTTTGCCATGGCGGTGCTAGTCAATCGGTTCAGTGCCAGCGCTAGCGAAATCGTGGCGGCCTGCTTGCAAGACCACGACCGGGCCGTGGTGATCGGCGAACGCACCTGGGGCAAGGGAAGCGTGCAAAACGTGATTGAATTGGAAGGCGGTAAGAGCGCCTTGAAACTGACCACTGCGAGCTATCAACGCCCGAGCGGAAAGAAAATCCACCGTTTTCCCGACGACGACGAAGACGACGAATGGGGCGTGACGCCTAACGACGGCTATCTGGTTCGTCTGGAACCCGACGAAGTACGGGCCCTGCTCGATGATCGCCGGCAGCGTGACATCCTGCGTCGGCACCTCGAACTGCCCGCCGCGGAACAGGCCAGCGCAGAGGGCGCGATAGCACCCGCGGCAGTTGCGCCAGGCGAGACGGCGCCGGCCGAGGGTGCGACCGGGGCTGCAACTGCGGGCGAGAATGCGACCACCGCCACGGAGGCGGTCGAGCCGACCGTTGACGAACCAGCCACCGGTGACCAGCCCGCGGTGGAGCCAGCCACAGATGAACCGTCCGCTGACCGGCCGGCCACCGACGACCAACCAGCGGTCGCTGCGCCCGCAGGCGATGTTCCCACCGCCGCGGTGCTAGCCGCGACGCGTGTCGATCGCCAGTTGCAAAAAGCCCTGGCCTATCTCGAAGCCGAATTGGCCAAGTAGCCTGTCGGTGCCAGTGCTTGTCTTACGCCCGGCGATTCACGCCGTGGAGATTGCAACTGTGCGCCGGTCTCCGACGCTCGGCCACAGGCCAGTGCCCCAGGTCAGTGACTTGGGGCTAACCCCAGTTACGCTCGTTAAACCCTGGCGTAAGGACTTAGGTGCGCCTTTTTGGGGGCAAGCCTTCACTACATTTGGTCGAATTCGGTCGACGCAAACGAAGTCAACGCAAACAAAGTTAACGCAAACGAAGTTAACGCAATGCCGCCAAGACGCACAGCAGAGGTAATGATGGGCCAGGAGCTCAAACACCACCAAAACCGCCCGACTGTCCAGCACATGCGCCCAGGACTGCGTAGCACTTTCGGTTTAAGTATCCTTGCCAGCGGACATTGCTAACCGACGATCCGGCGGAGTCCACGGTGAGCGTCCACATGGAGAATGCAACCACGGAGCACATGCGCCCAGGACTGCGTAGCACTTTCGGTTTAAGTATCCTTGCCAGCGGACATTGCTAACCGACGATCCGGCGGAGTCCACAGTGAGCGTCCACATTGAGAATAAACCACGGAGCGACTGTGTTAGTTGTCAAGTGGGAGTCTGATCAAATCAGACGGA
>CAYSXM010000361.1:0-5256 GCA_964434905.1 uncultured Pirellulales bacterium
TCGCTCGAGGTGTCGCCCTTCCACCAATACTTGCCATCGGCCGAGCGATGCCACTCTCCGCCATATTTCTGGGGGTCGTCGGCGGCGGGCACGAAACTGCGCGCCACGAAACCCGACAGGCCGGTGATCCGTTCTTGAAACATCAGCGCTTGCAGCGATTCCCAGGCGTTTTTACGTGCCTGTTCGTCGCCGGTGGCGCCAAACCGAAAGGCTTCGGCCGCCACGTACATGCTGGTCCAAAGTCCGTCGTTATCGCTCGAAGGTTGGAAGTAGCCTGCCGCCACCTGACCGGGCTCTTCCAGGTTGATTTCGCCAACCAGTCCTTCGCGCACATGCCAGCGCCGCAGGTTGGCATGTACTTCTTCTGCTTTTTGTTCCAGGCTTAGCGCCCGCGGCGCCAACCGACCCAGGCCCGCCGGGGTGCGCACCCAGACCACGCCCTGTGCGTCGACTGCCAGGTCGTCGACCTGTTCGGCCGGCAAATAGCGCCCCGCGTGGAACACGTGCCAGCGCTTGTCGTCGGGGCCGCGCGTGACCAGGGCCCGCGGAGTGCCGACCCACAACCGGCCATCGTTCATGCGAACTCCCACCGTGGCCGTGGCATAGGGTAGCGGCGGTGCTTGCTCGGGCAGCGCGGCCAGTTCGGCGGCCGAGAGGCGCGTGCCCACACTGGTGGGCCAGCCGGTCGCTGCGCCCGGTAGGGGCGCCCACTCGGGCACTGGAATTTCACTTACAGGGCCGAGCAACGCCGCGCACAGAAGTGCCCACATGGCAGATCTACCTTTGTTCTCTTTGGAACCGTTGGAACTCGTCGAACAACTGCTCCATGGTGGTGGAACGAGGTCCGATCTTTACCTGGTTGTAAGGGGTGTAATTTACCAGCCTCACCAGCAGCCGCCTCTGGGGATCTACGTCGATCACGTTCAGGCAGGCAGGGTCTTGCTCGAGGCGGCCAAAGCCTGCTACGCCCGAACCCAAGGCATAGGTCAGAATGGCACGATTCACACCGCCATGGGCCACGATCAACAAGGTTTGCCAGTGGGGGTTGGCCAGCAACGAATCGAAGCAGGGAATCACGCGGTCGACGAGTTCCCCCAAGGTTTCCCCGTCGAGAAACCGCGTGGCACGATCCAGGGACGCATGGAACGCCTCGCGCATGGCCTGCGGTAGCCGCTCGGGCGGAATCTCGTGAATGGCGCCGGGACGGATTTCGGCCAGCGCCTCCTGCTCGTCGCGGGGCAACTGCCGGTCGCGGCAGACGATGGCCGCTGTTTCCCGCGTGCGCAGCAAGGGGCTGGTCACCACGCGATCGATCGCGGTCGAGGCCAACTCAGCTCGCGCCGCGTCGGCCTGGGCCTGGCCTGCGGCCGACAATGGCACCTCGGTGTGGTGCAACGGAGGCCGCGCGGCATCGAAATAGGTGACTTCGCCGTGGCGCATCAACAACACGCGGCGGCGCAGGGGGCTGGAGTTCACGAACACGGACTCGCTTGCGGAAACCACGGGGCTGGGCAGAAGTGCTGGCGACCGCCGGGACCACGCCAGGCCCGTAGCATACCCTAGGCCGACCCGAGTCGCACCCGGCGGGGTGGGCCGGAGTTGTTGGACATGCCCTTGGACCAAACGTAAGATCGGGCCAGCGTGTGTCCGCGTTTCGGAAGATACTTGTCAGCGCCCGATCGCTAGTCGCTGGCCCCACTGGGAGGTTGCCCATGCGTTCCTCGCAAGCTTCCACCAGCCGCCGCGAGCGGCGCACGTTTCTCAAATCGGGCTTGTTGGCGGCCGGTGGCGCCGTGCTCGCAGGGCCGAGCGCGCCGGGCGCCGCACCCAGGGCGAAGGAAATTCCACTCGGGTCCGATGGCCTGCCGCGCCGCGCGTTTGGCAAGACGGGCCACACGTTGCCGATCTTGGGCATGGGTGGCTCGGCGTTTGTGCGGATGTTCATCGCGGCCTATGGCGTGCCACTGCCCAGCACCGAGGAGCGCGTGCGGCTGGTACGCTATGCCTATGACCAGGGACTGCGCTATTTCGACACCGCCCGGGTGTACGGAGAAAGCGAAGGCATTTTTGGCCAGGGACTGCGCGGCGTGCGCGACCAGGTGTACCTGGCCACCAAATGCCACGCCACGGATCCGGCCCAGGTGCGCCCGATGGTCGAAACGTCTCTCAAGGAACTGGGCACCGACTACGTCGACTGCGTGCAGATACACAGCCCGGCGATCGAACGCGTGGGGTTCGAGGGGGGCATGAAGCTGCATGCGGAGCTAGTGAAACTGCGCGACGAGGGCCTGCTGCGCTTCATCGGTCTGACCACGCACGTGGCCTTTGAAGACGTTCACCGCATGATTTGCACCGATGGGTTCGACCAGGTGCTGCTGGCCTATGGCTATTTTCGCAAGGGAATGGACACGATCTTATCGAACAAGAAGCTGGAATATCGCGAACTGTGCCTGGCCCAGGCCCACGCGCGGGGCATGGCCATCGTGGCCATGAAAGTGATGGGTGCCAACATCTTTGGCCACCATGCGGCGAAACTGGTGCCCAGCGCCGCGGAAGCGTCGCGGGCGCAACTGCCCGGCGCGGCGATTCGCTGGGTGCTCGAAGACGAGCGCGTCTCGCTGCTCAATATCGGGGTCTCGATGCAAAGCGATGTCGATCAGAACCTGGCCACCTTGCGCGGCAACCTGCAGTTCAGCAACGACGACGCACAGCGATTGGCCGATTTTTCGGCCCAGGCGTATGAGTCGGAAACAGTCAAGGCGATGCAGGTAACCTGACCTTGCACACCGCCCGCCAACCCGCCGGTGAATCGGTGAAATCCGGGGCGGCCCCCTCGGCAGAGTCCACCACGGCGCAAGCGCTGCACACCGCGACGGCCCAGCCGGTTCAGGCTGCGGCGCCGAGCGTCGCGGGGCGGTACGAGTTTGTCGCCCCCGCGCAGATTGTGTTCGGCTGGGGCCGGCGCCGCGAGCTGGGCAGTTGGGCGCGCGGGGTGGGCAACCGGGCGCTGGTGGTCTGGGGTTCGCGCCACCTGGCCACGGCTGGCCTGCGCCAAGAGCTGTTCGATGTGCTAGCCGCGTCTCAGGTGCGCTCGGTGCTGATCGCTGACATCGCCCAAGAGCCCACCGCCGACGATGTGGACCGGGCGGTGGCACGTTGCCGCACAGGGGGGATCGAGCCAGGCGATTTCGTGTTGGCAGTCGGTGGCGGGTCGGCGCTCGACCTGGGCAAGGCGCTGGCCGGTGTGGCCCCACAGCCGGGCAAACACTCGGTGCGCGACTATCTGGAAGGGGTAGGTTCGAACCGCCCATTGGAGCGCGCGCCGCTGCCCGTCGTGGCGCTTCCCACCACCGCCGGTACCGGTAGCGAGGCGACGAAAAACGCCGTGATCGCGGGCCACGATCCGCCGTTCAAGAAAAGCCTGCGAGCGGCAGGGTTGCTGCCCCGCGTGGCGCTGGTGGACCCGGAACTGACCGTGTGCCTGCCCGCCGCGGCGACGATTGCCAGTGGGTTGGATGCCATCACCCAGTTGTTCGAGAGTTATCTGTCGCGCGCGGCCAATCCATTGACTCAGGCGCTGTGCCTGGCGGGGTTGCAGCAAGCGCTGCCGGCCATCGAACAGGTGGTGGCGGAGCCGGCCTCGGTTGCTGGGCGCTCGGCCATGGCGCAGGCCGCGCTGTGGTCGGGCCTGGCGCTGGCCAACTCGGGCTTGGGCCTGGCGCACGGCGTGGCCGCGGCGCTCGGCGCCGTGTGCGGCACGACCCACGGTCTGGCGTGCGCGGTGCTGCTGCCGATTGCCCTGGAGGTGAATCGCGATCTAGCGCGCGAACGCTTGGCCGAGTTGGCCTGGGGGGTCGGTGCCAGCGACGATCGCCGACCCGACACCGCAGCCGACGCGCTGATTCACCAGGTACGAGCATTGACAGCGCGGCTGGGTGTGCCCGCCCGGTTGGCGGCGCTCGGTGTGCGGCGCGAACAGATGGCTGCCTTGGTCGCGGCGTCGCATGGCAATAGCTTACGCGGCAACCCCCGGGCCGTTGACGACGACGAACTAGCAGACATTTTGGAGCGTCACTGGTGATTCTCGCCGCGGGTCTGACCCCAGCCTGGCAACGCATTTTGGAATTCGACCATTGGCAACACGGCGGCGTGAACCGGGCCGCGCGGGTTGCGGAATGCGCCTCGGGCAAGGTGCTGAATGTGGCGCGGGCGCTGGCCTGCTTTCCAGGCGACTCGCTCGCGGTGTGCCCCGTGGGTGGAACCACCGGCCGAGCGATTTCCGAGGAATTCGCGCAACACGGCCTGGCAGCGCGGTGGTGCCAGGTGGCCGCCGCAACCCGCACCTGTACGACGCTCGTGGACCGCGCCACGAACCAGACCACCGAATTGGTGGAGAACGCCGCGCCGCTATCGCCTGACGAAATCTTGGACTTTCGCCAGGCGCTGATTCGCGAGGCCGGAGCCGCCAAATTGCTGGTGCTGACCGGTTCCCTGCCACCAGGGGCGCCAACCGAGCTGGTGGGTGAGTTGCTACGGGCCTGCGCCGTGCCGGCGGTGCTCGACATGCGCGGGCCGGAACTGCTAGCGGCGCTGCCCGCGAGGCCGCTGCTGGTGAAGCCGAACCGCGATGAGCTGGCCCGCTCCGTGGGGCGACCGTTGGACACCGAAGCAAGCTTGCTCGAGGCGATGCGCGCGATCGCCAAGGCGGGCGCCGAATGGGTATTGGTGACCCAAGGAGCGAGTGCCAGTTGGCTGATGGGTGGCGCCGAGGTATGGCGCTTCGAGACGTCGCCTGTCGACGTTGTCAATCCGATCGGTTGCGGCGACTGCCTGGCGGCAGCGCTGGCCTGGTCTGTGGCGCGCGGCGACGCGCCGCCGCTGGCCACCCGCTGGGGTCTGGCGGCCGCAGCCGAAAATGCACGGACACTGTTGCCGGCCAGGCTCACTTACGATGCCGTGGCCGCTCGGGTGGAAACGATCGTCGGCGCGCGCGTCGACGTGTAGCGGGGATGCGATCAACCGTTCGCTGTCCACTGCAACTGCGGCGCGGGTATGTCTTCGACCTGGGCGACTCACGCCTAGGGCCGCCAGCGCGCGCCCAGCGCCGCGGGCCGTACCTGGGGCGAGGGAAACCCCAGGTGATTGTCGACGAGGTTTACCAGCGGCAGCCCGGCGCGATCGCGGCGCAGGTTTTCGCAAAACAGCCCGGTCATGTCGTCGATGCGGCGTGCGCTTTGTCCACCCACGTGGGGCGTG
>CAYSXM010000362.1:0-5256 GCA_964434905.1 uncultured Pirellulales bacterium
AGTGGCACCGCCGGTTGGCAACGACGGCGTCTGGCCGCCGTGTGTTGTGGGCGCCCGGGGTTGCGGAATCTCGCGCTGGGCTAGCCTGGTCCGATTGGGCGCCCCTGTTGCAGAGCGCGAAGGCAGGTTGGTACTTTCTGCCGGTCGGGCTCGCCGCGCAGAGCCAACCAACATGGCGACAAGCGCTGCCTTCGACTATTCACGAACTCGAAGTCGGCGACGTGTCTCGAGATTTTGAGTTGCTCGCCGCGCTGCTGGCCGCGGTCGACGTCGTCGTCGCGGAAGACAATGTCGTGGCGAACCTGGCCGCGGCGCTGGGTGTTGAAACCTGGGTGCTGGGCCAAGAGGCCGCCGAGTGGTTCTGGCTGACGACAGGTCAGCGCAGCGCTTGGCGCAACAACGTCCGCATGGTGCGACCAGCGCCGCGGCAGTCGATCGCCGAGTTGGTACGCGAGGTAGTCCAGGCACTTGCGGCGCGCGACCATCGGCCGTCGGTCATTCCAGCACCGCACCGGCGCTCTGCTGAGGTGTTTGGCTCTTGCTCGGATGCTCGCTCATGAACCCCTCTGGTGTCGACGGCGACAGCGAAGCGGCGCTAGTAGACCAGGCGGTGACGGCGCTGCAACGCGGCGACCAGATGGCGGCCGGTGCGGTGCTAGGCAATCTGTTGGCGCGATATCCCCAGAGTCTCGACGCCTGGCAACTGGCCGGCGTTTTGGCCCAGCAGGCCGGCGATTGGACACAGGCCTCGCGGTGTTGGGAGAAAGTCGCGGTGTTGACACCCGAGGTGGCCACCGTGCATGCCAATCTCGGGGCCGTGTATCAGGGCGCCGGACGGTTGTCAGAGGCCCTGGCCAGCTTTGCGCGCGCCGAGGCGCTCGACCCGGCCTTGCCTTCGGCATCGCTTGGCCAGGGATCGGCACTGTTGGCCCTCGGGCGCCCGGTCGAGGCCGAAGCGGCGCTCCGTCGCGCCGTTGCGTTGGCGCCGCAGCGACCCGTGATTGTGTATCAGTTGGGTTGTTCGCTGCTGGCACAAAAGCGCGCGGCGGAAGCCCGCACCGTGTTGGCCTCGCTGGTGGCCATGGCACCGTCGTATCTACCCGGACAGTTCGGCCTGGCGCTCGCCGACGAGTTGCTCGGAGATCTCGCCGGCGCCGAACGGCGCTATCGCCAGGTGCTTGCGGCCGCGCCGCACTGGCCCGAGGCGCATTTCAATCTGGGCAACGCGTTGTTGGCCCAAAGCCGGCCGTCCGAGGCAGAAGCGTGTTTTCGTAGCGCGCTGGCGCTGCGCCCCGACTTTGGCAAGGCCCAGCTCAACCTGGCCGCAGCCCTGGCAGAGCAGCAGCAGTCGAGCGAGGCGCTGAGCGCCTTTCGCGCAGCGGCGCGGCAGTTGCCCGCCTGCGAGGCTCCCTCCGACGCGCTGGGAAAATACCTATGGCACGCCGGCCAGTTTGCCGACGCCGCAGTCGCTTTTCAAGCGGCCAGCACGCGCGAACCGACGGAACCGTCGCATCATGTGAACTTGGCAGGCGCTGCCTTGGCGGCCGGCGACTTCGCCACCGGATGGCGTGAATATGCCTGGCGAACGCGCGTCGAGCAATTCTCGCCGTGCATTGCGCATTGGCCCTGGCCGCGCTGGCAAGGTGAACCGGCGAGGGGCAAGACGGTGTTGGTCATTGGCGAACAGGGTATCGGCGATGAAGTGATGTTCGCGAGCTGCCATCGCGAGTTGTTGGCCACCGGTGCCCGCGTGGTGTGGGCCTGCCATCCGCGGCTCGTGCCGATGTTCCGGCGTTCGCTGCGAGGCATTCAGGTGGTTGCGCGACAAGACCAGGGCGCGCCCCTGTTACCAGGCGACCTGGCGCAGCACATCGATTGGGCGGTCTTGGCGGGCGATTTGCCGAGAGCCTTGCGGCTCGATGCAATCATTCGGCCGACGGGTGCCGCGTGGTTGGTGCCCGACGCCAAACGGGTGACCGACTGGCGACAAGTCTTGGCCCAGCATGCCGCGCCGCGCAAGGTGGGGCTCGCCTGGCGCGGGGGCGTACCGGGGCGCGAGCAACGGTTGCGTTCGATCGATTTGGAAGGTTGCGCGCCCTGGTGGCAAGCTACCGACGTCGATTGGATTGCATTGCAGCACGGAGTTACCGCAGAAGAAGCTAGCCGGTTGACGCAACTGTCGGCGGGTCGCCTGCGGTTCCTGCCCGGTTGCGACCCCCAGCACGATCTCGAGGGCCTGCTGGCCCTGATCCAGGCGCTCGACGGTGTGGTTTCCGTGGCCAATGCCGTGGTGCACCTGGCAGGCGCCTTGGGGCGCCCAACCCGGGCATTGGTCCGCGCGGTGCCCGATTGGCGCTGGATGCTGCCCGGCGATGGTTGCTATTGGTATCGCTCGGTGACATTGCTGCGGCAGCAGCGGCCGGGCGATTGGGCCCCCTTGGTCGAGGACGTAGCGCGCGGTCTGTTCTCGGGAGAAACCGCCGAGCGTGTGCCGATGGTCGCGCCGCATTTCAACTTGAGCCGGATTGCCGAGGGGTATGCGCCGCTCGAAGGCGGCACAGGCTAGTGGTCGGGGCAGCCGTGCCGATCGGCAAGCAGCGAGGCCAGCAAGGCGCAGGGCGAGTGCGCGAAGGAGTGCCTGGTGACCGACATGTTCGACCCGGTGCAGTGCGTGCAGGCCGGCTTGGCGCACCACCGTGCGGGCCGGCTCGAAGAGGCCGAGCGTGAATACCGCTTGGTGATCAAGCATTTTCCCAGTCAGCAAGACGCGTGGCAACTGCTGGGCGCCTTGGCGCACCAGACGCGTCGCGTCGACGAGGCGATTGCCTGCCTGACGCACGCACTGGCGGTGGGTCCGCCAGCGCAAGCCGTACTCTACAACCTGGCCAATGCACTGGTCGATGGCGGACATTTCGATGAGGCAGACGCGGCCTTTGCGCAGGCTGCGGCCCTGGAACCGCCGTTGGCCGATATCTGGCTCAACTGGGGCGCCCTGGCTGAAAAGCAGGGAAACACCGGGCTGGCCCGCGAGCGCTATCTGCGAGTTACCGAGATCGCACCCGAGCTGGCCGCTGGTTGGTCGAACCTGGCGGGGCTGGCGCATCGCGCGGGCCAATGGAACGAGGCCTACACGCTGGCAAGACGAGCGATTGGCGCCAATCCGCGATCGGCGGTGGCCCATCGATTGCTAGCCGATGCGCTTCGTGACCTGGCACAACCTGCCGAAGCTGAAACCGCGTATGCCGCGGCGTTGGAAGTTGACCCGGGGCAATACGCGGCTTGGCACAACCTGGGCGAGCTGTTGCAGGGCCAAGATCGACTGGCCGAAGCGGTTGCGGCCTATCGCCAGGCGCTGGTGTGCGCGCCCCAGGCCTACGAAACGATGGTGAATCTGGGGGGCGCGCTCAAGGAACTGGCCGACTACGACGCAGGGGCCAAGGTTTATCAGCAGGCGCAACGCCTGGCGCCCGAGCGCAGCGCTGCGTATGTAAACCACGGGCTATGGCACCAGGAACAAGGCCAGTTTGCCGAGGCCGAACGTGCATTTGACCTCGCGCTAGCCAAGGCTCCCGACGACCCCGAGGCCAGGTTGAACCGCGCGCTGTTGTGGATTCAACAAGGAAAACTGGCCGCTAGCTGGCGCGAATATGAGTGGCGCTGGAAAAGCCGAGACACCGGCCGCCGCGGACGGTTGCTGGAGCAACCCCTATGGCAGGGCGAACCGCTAGCCGGCCGGAAAATTCTGGTGCATGGCGAACAAGGGGTGGGGGACGAAATCATGTTCGCCAGTTGTCTGGGCGACCTGGTGTCCGAAGGCGCGCACGTCACGTTAACGTGCGATCGGCGCCTAGCGCCCCTCTTTGCCCGTTCGTTTCCGACCGTCGACGTGCGGGCGGTCGAGCGCGGTCACGAATCGTGGTCGAGTTGGTCGGCGGAACAGGTCGACTTTCAGGTGCCGGCGGGTTCCTTGCCGCGCTATCTGCGCACCTCGTGGCAGGATTTTCCCGATCGGGCTGGTTTTCTCGAAGCCGACAGGGACCTGGTCGCCGCTTGGCGCGAACGGCTCGACGCGCTGGGTGGCGGAATGAAAATGGGTCTGAGTTGGCGCGGCGGCAAGAATGCAGCCGAGCGGCGACGGCGCAGTCCGTTGCCCTGCGATTGGTCGGACTTTGGCCATCAACCGGGCGTAGTCTGGATCGACGTGCAGTACGCGGCCGCTGGAACCACGGTGGACAACGCGGAAATGCCGGTGCCGCTCGTACGCTTCGAAAGGTTGGATCCACGCGAACAACTTGACGAATTGGCCGCGCTGTTGGTGGCGCTCGACGGAGTGGTTTGCGTGGGAAATGCCACGGCGCATTTATCCGGTGCCTTGGGTGTACCAACCTGGGTGTTGCTGCCACGCTATTGGGGCTGGCGCTGGTTTCTCGACCGCGCGACGTGCCCTTGGTATCGCTCGGTGCGAATACGTCGTCAGTCACGGGACGGCGACTGGCAAGAAGTTTTGGGGCGCGTGGGCAGCGAAATAGGCCATTTTGTGGCCTGAATGTCCGGAGTGAGCCACGAGATATCTGCAAGCAGGCCCCCCTCGTGCACTCGCTGCGTGCCCCCCGATTGGATGAGTTTGGAGACGATCTTGGTGCCGACCGACTTGGGTGCTAAGTGCCGAGCTAAACTGCCGCAAACACGGCAGTCATTGTCCGAGAAACGGGCCCATTTCCCTGCGGAAACGGGGGCCGAGCAGATGCCATTTCGCGGACGATTCACCGGAGGCCGGGTATAGAAGTCGAGAGTCGGAGCGTGTAGTAGAGCGCCTGGGCCAGGACCTCGGCCGGGCTCGAAAACCGATCATAGGGGAATGTCGCAACGGTTTGGAAGATAGAGGGTTAGGGTGAAATAATCCGCAAGACAAATTTCCTGTTCACGAGTCCTTGACCCCCGGTCGACTTCTGATACACTCCAGAACTCGCCACGCGGGGACGGGCAACCGTCTTAGTGTGTCGAGGCGCTCTTTGACAATTCGAGTAGTGGCCCCAAAAAAATTCAGACGAAAGTCTGCGATCGGGCCCATGGCCCCGTTTCCGCGGGGAACGTGGGCAGCAGAGTTCAAGCTTTTCAAGTTTTGGCTAAACAGCCTGGGGACGATGGATGCAGCGGTTCGCCGTTGGATTCACGTAACTGGGATAAGCAGTCATTTATACGAAGGGTTTGATCCTGGCTCAGAATGAACGTTGGCGGCGTGGATTAGGCATGCAA
>CAYSXM010000363.1:0-5240 GCA_964434905.1 uncultured Pirellulales bacterium
GTAGGGCAATCGTCGAGCCCGAAGTCGGCGACCGATTGGGGCCCCTGCGTCGATTTGACGGCCCCCGCCTGGTCGGCTACCAGCACCACTTTGAGCCGTTGCCCAACGTTACCGAAGACCTCTGCCGGGCCATAGACATCGAGCAACTCGAAATTCGGATACAGCAGAATGCCCAAAGTGCGTGGGCCTTCGGGTGTTACTGCCGCGGGCGCCGGATCGGCCGCTGGCGCCCGTTGAATGTTCACGGCCAAAACCAGCACCGTGATCAAGCCACGCCAAGAGCCCTTGCGATAACTAGCCATGGTTCGATGCTCCAGTCGTTTCCAGGTGCGATCGACACGAATACTGGGCTAGTGCTTTGTCACACCAAGAATTTGGGGTGACGAAGCACGACCGCCCAACACGTAAGTGGTTGGGCGGCAACACATACAAGAGTGCTCCGCGAATTCGCTCAATTCCAAGATCAAACTGTGACGGAGCACTAGTACCGTGCCCAGGGCAGCGAAAACGGCCGCGAGAGGCTGGCGCTGGAAGCCTCTCTCGCGGCCGTTTCAATATCGATTACTACAGAGTGCCGAGCGCACGCGTTCAGAAGGCCACGTTCTCAGCGGGCACGTCGTCGTCCTCTGGCTCCTCGACCTCGGCCGAGGCGCTGTTGCCGGCCAGCAGGTCTTGGTTCGGATCGAGTGTCGTCATGAACCCGAACATCATCTCTTCCCAGGTTTGCTCACCGAAGGTGATTTCTGCCGTGGGGTCGGGATTGAAAGGGTTTTCCGCCGAGTTGTCGAAATAGGCCGTGCAGGTCATGCGGGTGCCCTTGGGCAACAGCTTGGGCTCGGCCAGTTCATACCACAACTGCCAGTTGAAGTCGTACCGAGGCACATCGAGCACGATTTCGCTGGTGCCGTCGGGGTATTTGACCTCGTACCGGAACGACTTGCCACGCAAGTGCATGTGGGGCAACAGGCTCAGCAGCATCGTGTCGCGGCGGAATCTTTTCGACGACACGATCTTGAAATTCCCATCGCCGGGTGGAATGCGAAATCCCACATTGCCCGACACCGTGCCCTTGGCCTCTTGCCGCACGGTCTTCGGATCGGCAAATTTGAAGCCCACATAGCTGCGGTCGGTCTGATCGTAGCCGTTGGCCGTGTAATGCATCTGAAACATCAATTTCGAACCCGCCGGAATCTTCATGGCGACGCCATCCTGGAACACCCGCGGGGGCATGCCTGGCGCATAACCGATCGATGCGCCACCCGCCCGTTCACCGCCGCCATCGCGCTGGATGAAGCAAATGATGTGATGCACCACCGAGGCATTGCCCGGGCGGCACTCGGCGGCGGAAATCCACTTGTCCTCAGTGAATCCGGGGTCGACCACGAAATATTGATAGTCGATTGTGCCTTCGGCCTGCACGTGCGCCGGCTCGTCGCTCATGTAGAACACGGCGTCGGGCGTGCCAATGCGCCAGCCCTCGACAAATTGTCGTGGCGCGGCCAGATCGGCCGGGTCACCCTCGGGGCAGCCACCATCGACCCAGGCGAAAATTTGTTCGCGCTCTACTTCGGTCAGACGGCAATCGTTCGAGAACTTGCCGAACTCTGGATTGGCAAACCAGGGAGGCATGCGCTCCTCGCTCACCACTTCGCGAATCATGTCAGCCCATCCCAAGACCTCGTTGAACGAGGTCAGCGCGAACGGGCCCAGTTCTCCGGCGCGATGGCACTCCACGCAATTCTTTTGCAAGATCGGCGCGACATGCTTGGTGTAGGTCACCTGGCCATGCGGCTGCGGGCGATGCACGCGGCCAATCAAGCAGCCGGGAGCTTTCATGATCGGCTCGCTGATCGGCTTGCCCGCCAGCAACTCCTCGACGGCCACCGCCAGGTCGCGCCGCTCGACCTGCAAACGCGCGTAGCCCGAGCTGGCGCCCAGGCCATATTGATCGTCGATGCGACCCCAGTAGCGAATCTTGCGGTCTGGATCCAGCAGGAACACCTCGGGCGTGCGGAGCGCGCCAAACTGGTCGGCCACGACGTTGCCGGCATCCTTAAGAATGGGAAACTTGATGCCCGACTGGCGTGCGAACCCGTCCATCTCGGTGATCGTGTCTTGTAGGTTCGAGTTGATGCCGACGAAGGCCACGCCTTGCTTCTCGAACTCGGCGGACAACTCGGCCAGCCGCGGGCCATAGAGCTTGACCAGCGGACACTCGATGCCCAAGAAGATGACGACGACGGCCTTCGAGTCGGTGAATTCGTCGAGCGAGTGCGACTTGCCACGAAAGTCAGGCAGGCTGAACGACTCGACGGTGCGCCCAATCCGCGATTCCTCGGCCGCTTCGACCGGACCACCTGCAGAACACCAGAAGAGCGCTGCCAACAACACACATGCCGTGCACTTCATTGCGTCGTCCCTCGTTACTCTGCCCCAACGGGGCCGGCCATCACCACTTGTGGAATCTTCTCCACTTACCAAGATCGGCCGATGGTCCGACCATCGTCCATGCCGGTTTACCCATTTGTATGCGAACTAGTTTCAGCCGGCCACGACAAAGGAACAAGAATTTCGATTTTGTTCTACCCCCCTGGCCTAATGCAACTACTATAGGTGGTGCGGTACCCCCCCTACAATAAAGAGACATGCCACTACTCCCCGCTTCACGCACCCTGGCGCGACGCCCCACCGGACACTTACCACCAACGCACCGCGGGCCAACAATCGTCGGGCCAATCGCCAACAGAACATGCCGGGGTTGGAATTCAAGCGAACAAGTCATCCGTCTCCCCTGGCAGGCATTCACACGGCCAGGTTGGGAATTTCGCATGCCCGGCCCGCGACCGGCGACACACTTCGGTCCTGCGAGAGGCCGGATCTGCTACGATCAGAGGCTGCCGACGTTCGGCTCTTCGACGGAGTGGACCAGACGGCCGCTGGCCAGAGCCCTTGGCGATGGCGAGAGGAAAGTCCGGGCTCCACAGGACGCGTTGGTGGGTAACGCCCACCGGCCGCAAGGCTAGGGAAAGTGCAACAGAAAGTAGACCGCCGGCCGGGCTTGCTCGGTCGGTAAGGGTGAAACGGCGAGGTAAGAGCTCACCAGCAGGCCGGGTGACCGGCTTGGCTAGGCAAACCCCAGCGGGAGCAAGGCCAAACAGGGAGCAGCCGCGCGGGCGTTCGCGCTTGGCGCGGCGCGGGCTGGTCCGGCTCGCTATCGACTTCCGGGTAGGCCGCTAAAGGCGACGGGCAACCGTCGCCGTAGAGAAATGGCCGTTGCCGCGCAGGCGGTACAGAACCCGGCTTACAGGTCCACTCCGTCGAAGTGCCCAAGTCGCGCCCCTGCGCCCCTTGCCAGCGCGCATTTGCAACGCTACGGCAAATATCCCAAACCGCGCAGCCGTTCCCGAGCCAAGGCCTCGTCCGAAGTGGCTGACGTTTCACTGACGGTGCCGCTACTCTCGGCTGCGGGCGCGTTCGCGCCAGGCGGCCGACGTTCGGCTGCCAGGTCGAGAACCTTGCCTTGCGACGGTACGGGCGGCTCCAGGCCAGCGACGTGCCATAACGTGGCCCCCAGATCGGCCGCGGAAACCATGTCGCACCGGCCCCACCAACGGCCATCGGGGGCGGCCAACAACAGCGCTCCGCCGGCCTCGAGCGACACCAGCACGACGATTGTCGACGGATCGATTGTCCCCAGGAGCGAGGCCAATCGCGTATCGAGTTCCGCGAGCGCCGTTTCGCGCCTGGCGATCGCCGCTGTCGCCGGCGTGCAATCGATGGCTCCGACATGGAACCAAACCTGATCGTGTTGGGTCAGTTCGCGGGGTATGCCGTCCCAGTCCACATCGTTGCTGGTCGCGGTACCGTCCGTGCTACGGACAGAGCGATCGCCAAGCCAGGCTGGCCAGCGACCTACCAGGCACACCGAACTTCCAGCCGCGCGCAGTGCCTCGGGCAGTTGGCTGTGCGTCGCGTTTCCACCAGCGGTCAGCAAATCGTTCCACAGTTCCGCGGCCGTTTGCGATGGCGCTGCCGCGATGGTTCCGACCACGCCGAATTCGGCCAGCCTGCGCAATGTGTCGTGCCGCGGCGCGTCGATCAGCTTTCGCAGGCTGACGCGCTCGAGTGCCAATAACAACAGCTTCACTCCCACAGCGACCTCCCTTCCCAGGGGGCCGGAATCGGCATTCCTGTCAGCGATGTCCAAATCGTGGGAGCCAGATCTACCAACGCCGGTTGTTGGAAAGCCAACGCTTGATTGGCGAACAACACGCCAGGCACAAGCGCCGGATCGAAGCAGTGGTCGCCGCTCCATTTGCGCGTGTTGTCGACAAACCAGCCCTCGCCAAACGATCCCAAGGCCGTTTCCCAACTGGCGCGGTAGCCGGCCGCGAAATTGACCACCAGGTCGGGCGACTCGGCTGCGTAGGGTCCTCGGTAGATTTCGTCGCGGCGCGAAACGGAGCGGATTGCCGGCACCTGCGGGGCTGGGTCGACCAGTGAAGCCAGTTGCGTTTGGATGTGGCGTGCAAGCTGGTCCGCCTCGGTCTGGGCCATGCAACCGTGCGGTTCGCGCCCCGCGACGTTCAAGTAAATGCCGCCTAGCCCCAGTGCAAAGGCCCTGGTACGCGACCAATCGATCTCGGCCGTCGCGTGCTCGGGCGGCGGCGTGGCCGACACGCCGGCACGCAGCACCAGCAATCCCTGGTCGCGCAGCCAGGAATTCAGATGCACCGCGCGGCGGAATTCGCCAAAGCCGTGATCCGACAACGCCAGCACCAGCGTGCCTGGCCCCACTGTTTCGAGCACTCGGCCCAAGATCGCGTCGCAACGGCGATAGGTCTGTTCGATGACGTCGCGCCAGGCGCCGGGTGTGCCGTGCCGCAGGTTGGCCGGGTGGTCGGTTACCAGGCTGCGCCAGAACATGTGCTGCACCCGGTCGGGCGTGTCGAACAAGCAGTACACCAGCGCCGTATCGGTGCGAGCCAGTTCGCGGGTTAGCATCGCTTCACGCTGCCGCCAGGCGTCGTCGCACTGCGCCAGGAAAGCTTGCTCGTCGAAGCGGCCGTTGTCGAGTCCGCCGTGGTCCTCGACCATGCCTGTGGTGTAATAGGGGCCAATCTCGGCGGCCAATTGTCCGGCGTATTCCGCGGGCGAGCTGATGTGAAACGGCGGAGCGTGCGGATCGAAATTCAGCGGCGAGCCATAGAGTTGAACTTCGGTCTCGGTGGCGACTAGCA
>CAYSXM010000364.1:0-5238 GCA_964434905.1 uncultured Pirellulales bacterium
CAAAGACGGCACCCCAAAGACGGCACCCCAAAGACGGCACCCCAAAGACGGCACCCCAAAGACGGCACCAGCGTTCAAGTGATGCTTCTCGACCGTGCCATGTGGCCGGGGCCAGCGCGAGTTGTTGTCTTATCAGTCCGTTGAAAAATGCCATCGTGGCATTTTGCCATCACATCCATTTGCCATCGCATTCTGGCAATGACGCCAGTGCGTCGAATTCTTCAATGGGCGGTAAGCTGGAAATCGTAGTCCCAGATGTCGGTCTCGGGCACCACCAGGTCGCGGCGCCATTGCCCATTGGCAGGCGCCAGCGGTGCGGCGGGCTTTAGCTTGTCGCTCAGGGTCTCGCTGCTCGAGGGGCCAGGCGTGGAAGGCACAGCGGCCGCCGAGTAGAGCACGATCTCCGCACGGTAGCGCCCGGGAATCGGGCCCTCGGTGGACGAGAATTGATACCGTCCCCGGGTCACTGCGGTCGACACCGTGGGTCCGGCGTTGTCCTCGGCGGGCACGAAGGTCACGCAGCCGTGTTCGGCCGCCCGATCGGTCGCTTGCACTCGCCCGCTCACCGCCACGCGGTGTGTGCCTGGCACGTCGCCACAACCAGCCAACAGTGCTGCCAGCAGGGTCAGGCTTGGCCACAGCCGGCTGTCGATGGTGAAAATGTCAGCCGGCCGGCGGCTGCCGGAGCGAGGGCCATCCATTGTTAAACCCGCACCACAAGTTGCCCGCTCACGCGGCGCACCAAGCGCCGGATTTCCAACACCGACAGCGTGGCCAGCACGCGTGGCAAGGGCAAACCCGACTTCTCGGCCACCTGTTCGATGGGCACGGGGTCGCAGGCAATGTGCTCGAGCACTTGGGTTTCGACCTCGTTCAGCAGCAGTTCGGCCGGGTGATGGATGGTGCGCCCCTGGCGACTGGTGGCCGCGGCAACCAGCGGGCCCAACTGTTCCAATACATCGTCAGCGGTCTCGACCAAGGTGGCGCCGTCGCGAATCAGACGATGGCAGCCACGCGACACCGCGCTATCCACGCGGCCCGGCACGGCAAACACCTCGCGTCCTTGTTCCATTGCATGGCGCGCCGTAATGAGCGCGCCCGAGCGGACCGCCGCCTCGATCACCACCACGCCTAGCGACAGACCGCTGATCAATCGATTGCGCTGGGGAAACATGCCCGACAGCGGTTGCATGCGAGGTGGCGTCTCGGAAATCAGTGCGCCGGCCGCGGCCACCTGATCGGCTAGCTGGCGATGTTCCGGCGGATAGATTTCGGCCAACCCACCCCCTAGCACGGCCAGGGTGCGGCCGCCAGCCTCGAGGGCCGCGCGATGCGCCTGGGCATCGATGCCCCGGGCTAAACCGCTAATCACCACCAACCCGGCGCGGGTCAGGCTGCCTGCCAGGCGCTCGGCAATGGCCAGGCCATAGTGCGTGGCGTGACGCGCACCCACCAGAGCGACGCCGAGCGCGTCGGACGGACGGATTTCACCACGCACGAACAACACGCCGGGCGCGTCGGGCAGCGTGCGCAGCGCCGCCGGGTAGGCAGGATCGGAGTGCAACAAAACCCGCAATCCCAGCTCGCGGCAGGCGGCCAACTCGCCCTCGACATCGGCCTGGTCGCGCGCGGCTTGCAGTTGGCGAACCAGCTTCGGACCGATACCCGGCGTGGCGCGCCACTGGCTGGGCGCCGCGTTCCACACTTCCACGGCAGTGCCAAATTGATCAATTAGCGCCTGCCGCAACCGCGGGCCCACGCCGGCGGTCAGTAGCAGCCGGAGTTCAGCCTCCAGTTGCTCGGCGGTCGCGGGCAGGGGGTCGGGCGCCCGGGAGGGCTCGGCGGGAACAGGTTCCGAGGCCATCTGCCGCATTCCTCCGGGCGGGTTCCGCGTGCGCCGGCGTGGCAACCGATTGGTGTCTTTAACCGACAGCTAGCTGAGCACCGCCCGCACGTCGGCCGGGTCGACATCGTTCACCAGTTCCACGTGGCCCCAGCCGGTGGGCAACACAAATCGCAGTCGGCCGTGGGTCACTTTTTTGTCACGGGCCATGGCGGCCAACAGCGCGTCGGGGTCGACGTCGAGCGGGGTGACCGGAAGTTGCAAGGCGACGAGTAGCGCCCGCTGCCGCTCGCAAAAGGCCTCGTCGACCCGGCCCAATCGCTCGGCCAGGCGTGCGGCGCAGGTCATGCCAATGGCCACCGCCTCGCCGTGCAACAATTGCTGATAACCCGTGACCGTTTCCAGGGCATGGCAAAACGTGTGTCCGTAATTCAACACCGCGCGGATACCTGTTTCCTCGCGCTCGTCTTGCTCGACCACCTGGGCCTTGAGCTGGCAACTACGTGAGATGGCCCGGCGCAGTACGCGGTTGTTCCGCTCGTTGAGCGCTTCGACCTCTGACTCTAGCTCGGCAAAAAAACGGGCGTCCAAGATCACGCCATACTTGACCACTTCGGCCAGGCCGGCGCGGTATTCACGATCGGGCAGCGATTGCAGCACTGCCGTGTCGATCAGCACGCCGTAAGGCTGCCAAAATGCGCCGACCATGTTCTTGGCCAAGGGCAGGTTCACGCCGACCTTGCCCCCCACCGAGCTATCGACCTGGGCCAGCAGCGTGGTCGGCACCTGAAAAAACGGCAAACCGCGCGCATAGCTAGCAGCGACGAACCCGGCCAGATCGCCCACCACACCTCCGCCCAGGGCCACGATGGCGGTATCGCGACCGACATCCAACTGACTGAGCCGTTCCCACAACGCGGTGGCCACGGCCGGCGATTTTGAACGTTCGCCGGGGGTCACTACCTCGACATCGACGCGCACATCCGAAGCGCGCAAACTGGCCGCCACGGCGGCACCGTACAGCGGCTCGACCTCGCGGTCGGTTATCAGCACCGCGCGGTGGGTGCGCCCCCCCCGGGCCACGCAACCACCCACGCGGTCGAGGTTACCCGTGGCGATGGCGATATCGTAACTGCGGGGGCCAAGGTTGACCCGCACGATCTCTTGCGTGCTCTCCACGTTGTGGCCCCACGAAGTTGCTCGCGTTGCGACACGCCCTGCCGCGATGGACTTCCCCCGGCGAGATGCTAGCGCAACCGCGCTAGATCGTCGGGCGTAACGGTAATCTTGCGACAAAAGCCCGAGTGCAATCGCAGATACTCAAGCTGCGCGGCGGCATTGGGTTCGGCGTGCAGCTTGGTAGCCACGCGTTGGCGGTCGGCCGGCTCACTGGGGCCGACACCCGGGGTCCATTCGGTGGCCGTTTCGACCACCAGCGCTTCGCGATACGGATCGAATTCGTTGGGCATATGCTCCACCCTGGCGGTAACCTGAATCGCAGGCCAGTATACTAGTCTCTAGCCGTGCGGCTAGCCGGCCGGGCAAACCGCACCCAGGCCCCCGCCACGGTTGGGTCTGGCTCGGCAGTTTCTGCCGGCCGCGACAGTTCCTGAGAACCGGCTTACGCGCCCGACCGGAATAGTTCTGTTGCCACGCCACGGGGCGGGGTACATCCGAAAAGACAGAAAGTGGCGGCGATGTCGCTCGTCCCGCGGCCTTTGGTCGGACTGAAGGTCCTCGATTTGTCGCGCGTGCTGGCCGGGCCGGTGTGCTGCCAGTTGCTGGCCGATTTGGGCGCCGACGTGGTCAAGGTGGAACAGCCAGGCCGCGGCGACGATACCCGACATTGGGGGCCACCCTTCGTATCCGACCACGGCACCAGTGCCTATTTCCTGTCGGCCAATCGGGGAAAACGCTCGTTGGCGCTCGATCTGGCACTTCCGGCCGGTCGAGAAGTGCTCTTCGACTTGCTCCGCGTGGCCGATGTGATGGTCGAGAACTTCCTGCCCGCCACGCTCAAAAAGCTGGGCCTGGAACCCGACCGGCTGGCCCAGTTGAACGGCCGGCTGGTGAGCTGTGCGATTTCGGGCTACGGCCGTACAGGGCCGTGGGCCGACCGGCCGGGCTACGATCTGGCGATACAGGCCAGCAGCGGCCTGATGTCGATTACGGGGCCGGTTCATGGACCACCCTCGAAAGTTGGCGTGGCGATGACCGACGTGTTGTCGGGCTTGTACGCGGCGGCGAGTGTGTTGGCCGGTTTGTACGCGCGCGATCGCGGTTCGGCCGCAATGGCCTTCGATCTGGCTCTGGCCGACTGCACGTTGGCCAGTCTGGTGAACGTGGCACAGGCCACGCTGCTGACAGGCCAGCCGCCAACGCGGCACGGCAACGCGCATCCGCAGATTGTGCCCTACGAGGTGTTCGCTACGGCCGATGGGCACTTGGCGTTGGCCATTGGCAACGACCAGCAGTGGCAGCGGTTCTGCACCGCTCTGGGCCAAGCGGCACTGGCGGACGACGAACGATTTCGCACCAACCCGCTGCGCGTGCTTCATCGCCAGCGGTTGGTGCACTGCCTGACAGAGTGCCTGGTGCGTGAGCCAACCGCTACTTGGGTCGCACGGCTGACCGATGCCAGGGTGCCCCACGCGGTGGTGCGCGGGCTCGACGAAGCACTTGCCGACGATCAATCCACGGCACGCCAGATGGTCGAGACCGTAGCCGACGCCGCCGGGCGTCGCTATCGCCTGCTGGGTAGTCCCGTGCATTGGCAGGGCGAGCCCGAGCGCCACCCCGAGGCGCCACCGGCACTAGGCCAGCACAGCGACGAGATCCTGGCCAACTGGCTGGGCTACGATGCAGGGCGCATCGGTAAACTGCGAGCCGCGAGTGCGATCGCCTGACCTTCCGCTTGGCAGAACGCACCAGCGGCCTGAACGACTATTCAACAGTCAGGCGAAAGACGGTTCGACATGGAACAGGTACCAAGCGGGCGCTACCGGCACTACAAGGGGCGAGATTACCTGGTGCTGGGCGTGGCGCGGCACAGCGAGACCGAGGAATTGCTGGTGGTCTATCGGCAACTCTATGGCGAGCAGTCATTGTGGGTTCGGCCGGTGGCCATGTTTCTAGAACAGGTCGACGCCGGGGGGCAACGTGTGCCCAGGTTCGCACGCGTGGCGGACCCTTGAACCGGGCCACAGCGCCGGGCCACAGTGCCGGGCTGTAGAGCCGAGCCATCGATGGCGGGCCGCAGTGCCGGGCCGCTACAATGCAATCCACGGCTGCCGCGGACCTGGGGGGGCTGAATACTCAGAGACTCGTGGGCTGGTCGCGGGGCGCCTGTAGCTCAGTAGGATAGAGCAACGGTTTCCTAAACCGTAGGTCGGCAG
>CAYSXM010000365.1:0-5212 GCA_964434905.1 uncultured Pirellulales bacterium
TGCGCACGCCCTGGCCTGGCCGTTGCCAAATGGTACCTCGGCACGATAATCTGACGGTTTCAATCACGGGCCTTCAAACTAGCTGACGCGAGGGATGATGCGATGGCACGACTGCTGAGTCGAACGATGGGTTTAGGACTGGTCTGTGGCGTGTTGGTGCTAGGAGGGTGCGGCGGTTCAACCGAACAGGCTGGACCGTTGACCCAAACACCCGAGGAAGTTGCCCGGCCGAGCGTGATGGCCATGTGCAAGACGCTGACGGAAAGCCGCAACGCCTTGGCGCCCGCAAACCATATCGGCTTGATCAAGCGTTTGGCGCAATTCGGTTCGTCGGCCGTGGCAGCGGTGCCGACCTTGGAAAAGATGTCGAAGGACGACCCAGACGAGGGCATTCGCAAGGCCGCCACGGAAGCCTTGGCGGCGATTCAGGGTGGTGGCGCGGCCCCGGCAACACCGTGATCCAATCGCCGTCTTCGTTCAATCGATCCGGCTGCGATTTTGAGTAGCCTCCGCATGAGGGTATGAACGTTTCCGCAGGGCACGGTTACCCCGGCTGCCCGTTTACGCAGATGCCCGGATGCACAGATCCTGCTTGGCGCCAAGAAAATCAAGTTCTGGTTTTCCCCTCGGCATTGCGTCTTGGCGGCTTTGCGTTGACTTCCTTGGCGATTAGCCAAAGCGGCCGGTTGAAGAATGCAACGCCAAGTTGCCAAGGGTGCCTAGGCGCCAAGAAAATCAAGTTCTGGTTTTTCCCCATCCGCTATTCGCCGACCGGCACTTGCTCGGCCACCAGCGCCGCCACCCGGGCATGCCAAGCGGCCATCGGGTGCTTGTCGTGCGGAAAAAAAGGTCCGTCGACTCCGCGCGCGTCGATCACCGAGAAGCCTGCTTCCTCGAGGGCCTCGATCACCCGGTCGGGCGTGGGCCGCGCGGTCGCCTCGCTCAAGGCCACCACATAAAACGGAATGCCGCGCTGCTGGCACAGTCCACGCAGCTCGTCGAACAACGCCCGGCACACGCGCTCTTCCGTCGCCAGGGTTTCCGGGCTGTCCGGCAAGTCGGCCGCGGCATGTGGCAGCGGCCCGCGGTATGTCAAGCGGCCATTTTCGATCTCAAACAGCCGAAAGGTCTCTCCCAGAAATCGCTGATGCAATGACCGCCGTCGATAGTTGCGACCCCTCTGGTCGGCCATCCAGCCATAGAGCACCGCCACGGGCGGCGCTCCTTCGTCAAGCGCCTGCCGCAACACCAACCACCCCTCGCCCACGCCGGCTCCTGATATGCCGCAGTTGCGCAGCCAATAGGCCGGCCAATACCGCGCGCCCAACAGCGCCGGATACGCTTCGTCGTCGGCCACGCCAGCCCCAAACGTGAACGAGCACCCCAGGCATAGCACCTGTCCCGCCGGGTGCGTTGGCTCGGGCGTGCGCCGCCAGCCATCGCGGTCGAAGTGATAGCGCACCGCGTAGTCGGGCGAGTGCCAGGCGTAAACACATCCGCCGGGCGCGCCGTGCTTGCCGGCCGGCGTTTCCCGCATCGGCCCACACCAGCCCCAGTCGGCTGCCACTGTGCGCCCACCAACCACTGCGGCGCCCAGCAGCGAACCCCAAACGAGCATGTGCCCTATGACCAATGCGCGCGGCGCGAACCGCCCCCAGACCACCCCACACACGGCCGCCGTGCCCGCCCCCAGTGCGCACACCACGGCGCTAGCCGCCAGAAATGCCCCCCCAATAGGGTATGTCATCTCGTGTTTCCTGGGCCACGACCATCGCGGCGATCTCGATCCACAGCGAGTACCGCAGCCAGCGCCGCAACCGCGTGCTCATCTGCGACCGCCGAGCAGAGGGCAGTACTTCACCCATGCCCTGCGACCTTGTCCGCGGCGGTGCCAGTTGCGTGGTGGTGGTGCTCATGGTGTTGCCAGTGTCCTGTCAGGCCTCGCCGGCAAAAAACTGTCATACCGCCACGTATACCGAATAGAGCCCTTCCACCCGGTCCAGCGTCCCCAAGATGGTTCCTCCTACGTTCGTCGTGGCGTCCAGCCACAGTTCCGCTGCCGCATTGACCACCGCGTCGCCGGTCACAGTGCATCCGCTCAGCGTAATCCGCGAGTTGCCTGCCGCCTGCACGTCGAGTGCCAGCACGCAGTCGGTCAGCTCGATCGTTGCCGTATCGTTCGCCGTCACGTTCCCCCCGACGGCGCTCCCTGTGGCGTCCAGCGCACTTTGGTCGGCCGCCGACAGGGTTCCCGGCACCCCCAGGCCTGGTTCCAACACCACCTGCATCAGGCCGGTCGCCGCCACGGCCAGGCTAGCTGCCGCCTCGTTCGACAAAACCACCCGGAAGCCGTCGATCGTGCCGATCAGGGTGCCGTCGATCGTCCCTTCCACGACCGAGGCCGCGTCCAACCGGATCACTCCCTGTTGCCGTACCACCAGGTCGTCGGTCACCAGGCTGTTGGTCAGGGTGACCTGCCCGGTTTGAAACACCTCGACGTCGTCGAGCACCGTTACCTGGTCCAGGAAAAACAGCACGTGGTCGTTGGCGCGCACGACGGCCACTTCGGAATTCGAGATGGTCGTGATCGACGGTAGACCGGCAAAGCCCTGGTTGAACTGGAAGTCGGCCAAATCCGAGTCGCTGATCACGAGTGTATTGCCGGGACCGGTGACGGGGCTCCAGGGGTTCAAAACCACGTTGTCGAGCACCAGCACGGCATCGTGATACGTGCCTGCTAGCGTGACCACGCGCGGCGTCACGGCGCCCACCAGCCCCGCGTCGAGATCGGTTAGCGTGGCCTGCAACCCCACGTCGACAACTTGCGGATCGAACAGCGCCATGGTCACCACCACCCCCACCGAGTCGTGCAGCGTCACGTGGTCGCCCAACCGCAAGGTGATCGACCAGTTCTGCAGATTCGAGTTGGTAATCGAGAGCGATTGCGACGTGCCGCTGTCGCCGGCATTCGGGAAGTTGTACACCTCGCTGCCGCTCACCACCTGGGGCAACGTCTCATCGACCAGGGCCGTGCCGTTGAAGACCAGTTCGATGTTGGTATCGTCCGAACCGTCGATCGTGGCCTGCGCGCCGAACCCCAACGAACCGTGGACATCGGAATCGGCGCTGGTGAGTACCACGCCGGCGCCGAAGAACGACATCCACACATCGGACCGCGAACGGTCCACGCGCGTCAGGGTAACTTGCGTGGCATCCTCGAAATTCCAGTTGTGCCACAACCCCGAAACAATCGCCGTGTCGGTCAGCGCAACCGTGGCGGCATCCCAAGCCTGGATCGTAACGCCCGCCGTGGGGTTGGCCCGATCGTCCACCAGCGTCCGCGCGATTGACAGGCCCACCTGATCCACCCCGGGCAGCACCGACCCCAACAACAGCGGATCGTAGAGTCGCAGGCTGGCATCGCTGATCGCCAGCGTGGCGTGCCCCAACAGTTGAATTCCCGACTCGCCGGCGGGGTCGTCAACCACCAGAATCAGCCCACCCGCGCTCGCGTCGAACGTCGCCGCCATGGTCCAGGCCGTGGGGTCGCCCAGATCGTACTGCACCGCGGCGACATACGGCTGCACCGCGGCCGGCAACAGCGCGATCGCCGCGTTCACCGCCGCCTCGCTGCTGCCGTCGGTCAGCACCAGGTCGGCAATCGGAATCACCGTGAACAACTGCTCCAGGTCATAGTAGCTCGTGGCCGACGTGTTGCCCGACCCAGCGCCGTCGGTCACCGTGGCCGCCAACCGCTCGAGGTACTGCGGCAACACCTGGGTCCCGGCGGGCATGTCGAGCGTTACCGTCATGTCGCCCGCCAATTCGTCGGCGTAGATCGCGTCGATCGCGGCCGGCGACAGCGGCAGGAACGCCTGCCGGCGACCCGCCACGGCCGACAAGTAGAACTCGACATGCGCCGGGTTCAAGGCCGAGACACCGTCGACATGGAACGTCACATCGATCTGCCCCAGTGGATTGCCCAGGTGTGGCACCACCGCGGTGATCACCGCGCCCGACCTCTCGGCGTTCCCTCCGCTCTCCAGCCGAATGCCCGGTTGATAGTCGACCGCCTCAGGCATCAGGGCATCGTTGTCGAAAATCAGGTTGTGCACCACGCGGTTGGCCAGTGTGGTCGGTCCCTCGACCAGCACGCCGGGCAGATCGTTGAATGTGATGATGTTCGCCGGGGCGATCGAGTCGGGATCGCCGACCCAGTTGTGGTGTGCCCCATTGTGAAAGCGCACACCGTGCCCATAGTTGCCAATGGTGCTGGCGTTTTCCCCCGCGTCGAGCACGCCGATCAGGTTGCCCAGCAGCCGGTTCGCGGTCGCCTGCGCGCCGGAAATGCGCACCCCGTCGCCGCGGTTGCCGATCGCGACATTGCCTGCGCTGGTCAGCTCGCCGCCGACCAGGTTTTCCGCCGCGTTTACCAGCGCGATCCCGTCGCCAAAATTGGCTGCGATCAGGTTGCCCGCCACCTGGTTGCCGTCGGCGTTGGAAACGAGCACCCCGGCCCGGTCGGGCGTCGCTTCTGGACCGTTGAAGGCGATCACATTCTGCTCGCGCGAGTCGACCAGCCCCACCCCCGGCAGCCCGACCAGCCCCACGCCGATCTCGGTGGCGCCGTCGCGAATCGCGATGCCGTTTTCCGTGTTGCCGATTTCGGTGAACCGATCGCTGCCAAGTCCGATGTAGTTGCCGCTGACGAACACCCGCGCGGTCCCCGGGCCCTCGACCAGTAGGCCGTCGCCGTGGTTGCCGGAGATCACGTTCCGCTCGATCTCCTGACCACCGCCCAGTTCGCGCACTGCCACGCCCACCACGCTGTCGCGCGCCCCCTGGGCGATCCAGACGCCGGCCAGTCCGTTGCCGCCGGTTCCGTTGGGCAGCGGGGCCAGGCCATCGTGCGTGGTGCCGATCAGGTTCCCGCTAACCTGGTTTTCCGACGTGCCGGTACCCACCATCGCCACGCCATGCCCCGCGTTGCCCGAAATCTGGTTTTGCTCCAGCGCGTCGAGCGTGCCGGTCAGCGTGAAACCGGGCACCAACTCGGTGGCTGGTAGCGCCACCACGCCGACGCCGTTGTGGTGTGCCCCCGCGGCGATGGTTACGCCGTTTCCCAGGTTGGCCAGGGGGGCCGTGCCGGTGCTATTGGTGCCAATCCGGTTGCCGCTGACAAAATTCTGGGTCGTGGTCGCGCCGCGAATGG
>CAYSXM010000366.1:0-5204 GCA_964434905.1 uncultured Pirellulales bacterium
CTGTGTGCCGCGCAGCCGCTCGAAGTTCCGATCACACAGGTCGGGCGGTGCGTGCACGACCTCGGCCTGTGGTCTAGCAATGCGACAGGTCGCCGGCCTCTGGCGGCGATAGGCTATGAACACCGCCTGGAATGAGCGCGCTTTCGGCGGCGATCGATTCACTCTGCCGCGATGGGTTTCCGCCGATGGATGCTTGGATCTGGCAGGCCGATAACGTGGCCGCGACCGTACGGCTGGGGCAAGCGCTGGGCGATGCGCTCGTGCCCGGCACCGTGGTGGCGCTCGATGGGCCGCTGGGAGCGGGCAAGACTTTGTTGGTTCAGGCGACGGTCGCGGCGCTGGGAGTGCGCGACCAGGAAGTGGCTAGCCCTAGTTTTGTGTTGGTGCGGCAATATTCGGGGCGCTACCCCATCCAGCACCTCGATCTGTATCGAATTCGCGACCGCGACGAGTTGTGGGAATTGGGCATCGAGGAACTCTTCCAGGCGCCGGCCATTGCGCTGGTGGAGTGGGCCGGCAAGTTTCCAGAGGATCTACCCACGGCCCGGCTCGACGTGTTGATCGAGGTCTTGGGCCCCCACCAGCGGCAGTTCCACCTGACCGCCCGGGGGGACGCTGCGGCGCACGTTTTAACACGGGTGGCGGCTGCGCTGACAAGGTCGGGCTGACCTGAAGTCTTGGTGCGGCAGCGGCGCAGGAGCCGGCCGGGGGCCCGGCGCGGCGTCAGGGCGTCGGACCAATCGATCCGCTCGGAGCAACTGGCTCCGCGCGGCACGCGCCGCGCGGCAAGGTCTGCGCAGACGGCGCGCGCTACCCAATCGGCAAAACCCTCCTTTTGGTTATTTGGGCAGCCAATCACTTGCCCGTGTGTGCAGGTCTCGTTTAACTGAAAGGAAGAACCCTTTCTTCCGGGAAACGATGCGCGCATGAGTCGACAACCATTCTCCCGTCGTCGTGTTCGATCCAGGCTGACCGCGGGGCGCGTGGTGCAGACCCAGCGGCCCAGGCGCCGTCCGCTGCGTGTCGAGGCACTGGACGAGCGGTTGTTGCTCACGGTCACGGTGCATTTCGACACCACCTTGGGTGGGTTCGATGTGGCGCTGTTCGACGATATCGCGCCGCGCACGGTCTCAAATTTTCTCAACTACGCCACGAGTGGCCGTTACAACGATTCGTTCATTCATCGCTCGGTGCCGGGCTTCATCGTGCAAGGCGGTGGCTTCAAATTCACCACCAGCCCCCAGGCCACGGCCACCGATCCGCCGGTGCTCAACGAATTCCAGGTGTCGAATACACGCGGCACGATCGCCATGGCCAAGCTGGGTGGCAACCCCAACAGCGCCACCAACCAGTGGTTCTTCAACCTGGGGAACAACAGCAGCAACCTGGACAACCAGAACGGTGGCTTCACCGTGTTTGGCCAGGTGCAGGGCAACGGCATGCAGGTGGTCGACCAATTGGCCGCGGTGGGCCGGTTCAATCTGACGTCGTTCTTTGGTGGCACGTTTTCGGAAACACCGCTGCGCAACTACACCACCGGCAACACACCCACCAGCGCGAACCTGCTGTCGATCAACAGCATCACCGTGGTAGGAAACGCGCCCCCCATCGTCATTCCACCCACCACCACCACGGTGATCGGCAACGAGAACAACGCCATCTCGTTTCCGTCCCTCACGGTGCGCGACTACAACCCCGCGCAGCAGACGCTGACTTATAGCCTGGTGAGCGCGCCCGACGGAGCCACCATCAACCCCGCCACCGGGATCATCAGTTGGTCGCCCGGCGCCTTGCAGGGGGGCCAAAGCTACCAGCTTCAGGTTCGCGTGGCCAATGGACTGGGGTTGGCCGACACGCAGGCCTTCAGCGTGCAGGTAAACGACACACCGCTGATCGACGGTATCGGCGACCAGACCATCGCCGAGGGAAGTCTGCTCAGCTTCACTCTCCATGCTACGGATGCTGACAACACCCTGGGCCAGTTGGCCTTTAGCGTTGACTCGGGTCTGCCGGCGGGCGCCAATTTCGACCCCAACACGCGGACCTTTTCCTGGACACCCAGCGAAGCGCAGGGACCCGGCGCGTTCGACGTCACATTTCGCGTGCGCGACAACCGCGAGGCCAGCAGCACGCGCACCGTACACATCGCCGTGGATGAGGCCAACCAGGCGCCGGTGCTAGGTGCCATCGGTCCGCAAGCGGTGCCCGAGGGCAGCCAGCTTTCGCTGGTGATCTCCGCCATCGATCCCGACCTGCCGGCCAACAACCTGGTGTTCAGCGTGACCTCGCCGCTGCCGGTGGGGGCGACGTTCGACCCGAACACGCGGACGTTTCGTTGGACTCCGGCCGAAGACCAGGGGCCGGGCAGCTTCGACGTCACGTTCAAGGTGGTGGATGGCGCGGGGGGAGAGGACACGGAAACGGTCTCGATCATGGTCAACGAAGCCAACCGTCCGCCGGTGCTTACGGCGCCGCCCGACCGAACCGTCGACGAGGAAACACTGCTCTCGTTCACTGCCGTGGCCAGTGATCCCGACCTGCCGGCCAATCTGTTGACCTTTAGCCTCGACCCCGGCGCGCCGACCGGCGCGGCAATCAACGCCCAAACGGGCTTGTTCGAGTGGACGCCCAGCGAAGCGCAGGGCCCCGGCGTGTATACGATCGGCCTGCGCGTGAGCGACGGCAATGGTCATTCCGACGCGAAGTCGTTTCAGGTAACCGTGCTCGACGTAAACCGCGCGCCGGTGATTGCGGCAATCGACAATCGTGCGGTGCTCCAGGGCGAGACGCTGTCGTTCACCGTGCTGGCCAGCGATTCCGACTTGCCAGTGAACGCACTGACCTATGCCCTGGAACCCGGTGCCCCGGCCGGCGCCACCATCGACGCACAGACCGGGTTGTTCCGCTGGGATGTGCCGGCCGCCGAGCCGCTTGGCGCTCGCGAGATCACGGTGCGCGTAACCGACAACGGAACCGGCGCGCTCGGCACCACGCGCGGATTCATGGCCACCGTCAAAGAGCCGAACCGGCCGCCGGTGCTGGCCACGATCGGCGATCGCAACGTGCTCGAAGGCGCGCTGTTCACGTTCACGGCCCAGGCCAGCGATCCGAATTTACCGGCCGACTTGTTGCGGTTTACCTTGCAGAACGCGCCGGCCGGCGCGGCGATCGACCCCACCACCGGGGTTTTTACCTGGGTGCCTGACGAAAGCCAGGGGCCCGGAACATTTACGTTCACCGTGCGCGTGACCGACGACGGTCTGCCGGCGCTCTTCGACGAGGAAACCATTTCGGTCACGGTGCAAGAGGCCAACCGCACGCCCGTGCTCGATCCGCTGGCCGATCGTGAAATTCTCGAAGGCCTGCCGTTTTCGTTGGTGATTAACGGTAGCGACCCCGATCTACCGGCCAACTCGCTGACCTTTTCCTTGGAACCCGGCGCCCCGGTCGGGCTGACATTCGACCCCAACACGCGCACGCTCGCTTGGACACCCAGCGAGGACCAGGGGCCAGGCGTGTACTCCGTTTCGCTGCGTGTGACCGATGCCGACGGGTTGTCGGACGTCAAGACACTCCAGCTCACCGTTCGCGAGGTAAACCGACCGCCGGTGATTACGGCGGTCGCCGACCGCAATGTGGCGGAACAAACCCCGGTGAACTTTACCGTCGTGGCAAACGACCCCGACCTGCCGGCCAACGCGTTGATGTTCTCGCTCGAACCAGGTGCCCCGCTGGGAGCCGCCATCAACCCCACCACGGGCGTGTTTTCCTGGACCCCGCAAGAAGAGCACGGGCCAGGCGTGTTTTCGATCACCGTGCGCGTTACCGATTCCGGCGGGCTGTCGGCCACCGATACGTTTGTCGTCAGCGTGACCGAAGTAAACGTGCGGCCGCTGCTGGCGGCGATTCCCAATCAGGCGATCGACGAAGGGCAAACGCTCGATTTGTTTGCCTCGGCCAGCGACGCCGATCTGCCGGCCGGAACGCTGAGCTATACCTTGGCCTTGGGCGCGCCGGCGGGTGCCACGATCGACTCGACCACTGGTCGGCTGCGGTGGACTCCGACCGAAGTGCAGGGCCCGGGGCAATTCAACCTGACGGTGGTGGTTACCGACGGCGGCGGGCTGCAAGACTCCCAATCGTTTCAAGTGACTGTGCGCGAGGTCGCTACGGCCCCCGTGCTGGCGGCCATCGGTGCTCGCAGTGTGGCCGAAGGGAACGAACTGGTCGTCGTGCTCGCGGCGGCCGACGCCGATCTGCCGGCCGAGGCACTCGTGTTTTCCGTGGTCGGCGCACTACCCACCGGGGCCACGTTCGACCCGGCCACGCGCACTCTGCGTTGGACCCCGAGCGAAGCCCAGGGACCCGGCGCGTTTCCGATCACGCTGCGTGTGACCGACTCGACCGGCCTGACCGACGACGAAACGTTCACCGTGACCGTTACCGAAGTGAACCAGCCGCCGGTGTTGGCGCCGATTGCCGACCTGGTGCTGGCTGAAGCGTCGCCCCGCGCGGCCGATCGTTCGGCCGGCTTTCCGGTGGTGGCCAGCGACCCCGACCTGCCGGCGCAATCGCTGGTATTCCGCCTGCAAGGCGCCCCCCAGGGTGCCAGCATCGATCCGCAAAGCGGTATTTTCCAATGGCTCCCTAGCGAAGCGCAGGGGCCTGGTGAGTACGACCTGACGGTCATCGTGACCGATGCATTGGGTGCGTCGGCACAACAAAACCTGCACGTGCGCGTGGTGGAAGTGAACGAGCCCCCCGTCCTGGCGCCGTTGGTCGGCGTGCAGGGCTTTGTCGGCTTCCCGCTGACGATTACAGCGCACGGTTCTGATATTGACTTGCCAGCCGAGCGTTTGACGTACAGTCTCGATGGCACGCCGCCGGACGGTCTCGCGATCGACCCGTCGACCGGCGACCTGCGCTGGACACCCACCACGGGGCAAGTTGGCAGTTACCTGGTCACGGTGCGGGTGACCGATAGCACCGGCTTGACCTCGACGCAGGCACTATCGCTGACCGTGGCAGCCGTTGATCCGAGCGTGCTCTTGCTCACGCCACGTACATTCACCAGCCCCACCGCGGGGCGATCGGGCGCCGCCGGCGATGGTTTCGTGGTGGCGCCCGCTGCGGCCGGTTTTCCAGTCGCGGCAGCGACGGTGCTTTCAACCACTGCCGCCGACGCGGCGCTGGCCGAAGAGGCC
>CAYSXM010000367.1:0-5196 GCA_964434905.1 uncultured Pirellulales bacterium
GTGAGTCGGGGGTGATTGCGGTTTGATGCAGCAGACGCGACACGTTCGCTTCCGCAGCAGAACGCGCATGAAAAATTCGGGCTTAGATTCGAGAGCCGCCGGTGTAACCGCGGCGGCTAGCGCCGCCTGTACGCCTGCCAGGGCTACGCGGCCCCTCAACACTTCAGGCACCTTGTCGAACCGCGTGCCTTGCCGCGCGGGCAGACCTTTAGGGAGATGCATCATCATGACGGCAGCGATTTCACTGGCCGGAAAAACAGCAATTGTCACCGGAGGTGGTCGAGGCATCGGCAAGGCCATCGCCTCGCGGTTTGTCGCCGCCGGCGCGCGGGTCATGATCGCCAGCCGGAAACTGCCAGCCCTGGAAGCTGCCGTGGCCGAGTGGGCCCATCTGCCGGGTCAGGCGGCCGCCATCGAGTGCCATGTCGGCAAGGCCGATCAACTCGAACGTCTGGTGCGCGAAACCGAGCGCCGGTTGGGACCAGTCGATATCCTGGTCAACAACAGTGCCACCAACATCTGCCAAGGGCCGTCCTTGGCCGTGACCGATGACCAACTGGACAAAATGGTCGATATCAACGTCAAGTCGGTTTTGAGACTGGTTCGCCTGGTGGTGCCGTCGATGATCGAACGGGGCAATGGATCGATCATCAACATTGCCTCGATCGCCGGTATCGAACCGCAACCCTTGGGTTTGGCCTATAGCTTTACCAAGGCCGGTCTGATCATGATGACCCGCGGCTGGGCCCGCGAATTTGGCCCGCACGGTGTCCGGGTCAACGCCATTGCGCCGGGGCTGATCAAGACCGACTTCAGCGAGTACTTCTGGAAAGATCCCGCCGCGGTCGAACGTGTCGGGGCGACCCAACCGATTCCGCGGATCGGAGAGCCAGACGAAATTGCGCACGCGGCGCTGTACCTGGCCTCCGCTGAAGCGTCGTATCTAACCGGGCAGGTGATCGTCATCGACGGCGGCGCAACCGCCTAGCAGTCCTCCGAAGAATTCAACGGGCTGCCAGAACGGTTCGAGAGCAACTCGGTCGAACGTTGAGTGTGCCATCTCGCGTTGCAGATGTGCAGCCATGGAAACTTCGACCAACGAAAAAGCCCACCGACTATTCATCGGTGGGCTTTGCATTGAGCAAGCAAACTGAGAGATCAACCGACACTAGGCCACTCGGCGGCGTCGTGCGGCAATGGCCAAACCCAAGCTGGCCAGGCCCAAGAGCGCTACGCTCGACGGCTCAGGCACCGAATTGATCTGGGCGAAGCCTGTAATCACTGCAATATCGCCACCACCCGAGCCAGTGAACGACGTGGTGGTGCTCAGCGTCGCAAAGCCACCGGCGTTGAACGGTCCCGCGATGGGGCCAGCAGCAAACGTGAACGGGTAGAATGCACCACGGGGGCCTGGGCCGCCTGAAACGGCCGGTCCGACATCTACACCCAGGCCGGTGGCTGGAACAGATACGGATGCCGTCTGCAGAGACGCTCCGGTCGGAGTGATCGACACGCCGTTGCCGGTCACGTCGTTCAAGGCACCCGCAATCGAGGCATCGACCACCGTGCCGCCCACCGGTAATACGATGGGTGTAGAAAAGAAAAATCCAAAAACGCTCGGCGCACCAAAATCGGTCACCGCCAACCCGTAGGCAATCGACGGATCGGGATTCAGTTCACCGGTGATGGTTACCTGGAACCCATTGGGCGAGTCGTCAGTGAACTGGAACTCGTACTGTCCGGTCTCTGCGTTGTAATTGCCGATTTCGAATATGCCAGTATCGGGATTCTGGGTGACCGGAATCGCATACTCGTGGTCGTCTACAGTCGCCAAAACACTGGCGGGACCCGAGTTCGGGGGCAATGGTCCGGCCACCGCAGCGGTGCCGACCATGGCGGAAGCTACCACGACCGCTACTAGCAGTCCAAGTTTCTTCATGGGGTCGTCCTTAGCTTTCAGTTGCGAGTTGCGTGCTCAAGTGTAATCGCTAACGTTCGCCAACAGCCTGGCTCTTTCTCCAACAGCCCGGCAGCAGTACCAAACGGCGCCTGCCACACGACTGCGTGCCTACACCGCGTTCCAAGCCAACGTCGCCGATTCTAGGGGTTGGATAAACTTTAGCAAGAGAATTTCGCCAGTTTTTTCCAGTCTTTGTCGGGCCACCTTTGGAAAACAACCATTACCATTGCTGTTGGGATGTGCCATCCAGTCGACAAAGCCACCGCGAAGCTTCGAAAAAACAAGGTCGAAATGGGGTGCTGCCGAGCGCGAAACTTCGAATAAACAAGATCGAAATGGGTTGTGCCGAGTGCAAAAAAAACTGCGCCCCGGGAGTAACCCCAGGGCGCAGTTGTAGCATGGCAAGATCTCTAGGGCCCCAAAACTATTGGAGCGTCAGTTTCTAGAAGCACTGCATACTCTGCACGGGGCGACTTACCGGCGACGGCGGGCTACCATGCCCAATCCGGCCAGGGCCAGGCCGCACAGCACCAAGCTCGACGGCTCAGGCACCGGGTTGATCTCGACCAGCCCGGTAATCACTGCGATGTCGCCCAACCCTGACAACGTGAAGGACACCGAGGTGGCCAGGAAGCCGAAACCGGTATTGACCGGTCCGGCAATCGGGCCGACCGACGACGTGAAGGCATAAAAAGCACCCGCTGGTCCGGGGCCGGCAATCACAGGGCCACCCACGTCGACACCCAGCGAGGTCACGGGCGGAGCCACCAGGCCATCCTGCAAGAACGCCGAGACCGGAATCAGCGAGACGCCATCGCCTGTGCGGTCCGTTAGCCCACCGGCCACCGAACCACTGACCACCGTCGCGCCCAGCGGCAGCACTAACGGCGTAAAGAAAGTGAAGCTGAAGGGCAGCGGCCCACCAGTGCTGTTGGTCACCGAAATGCCGTACGAAATCGACGGATCGGGATCCACCACGCCAGAGATTTGAATCGAGAAGCCTTCACCGTCGATCGAAGTGCCGTACGTGCCGGTCCCTTCGTCGAGTGTACCGAGCTCAAACAACCCAGTATCCGGGTTTTCTGAGATCGGAACAGTGAATGAATCCTTGCCAACTTGCACCGTCCCCGAGATATCCTCGGCACGAATGCGAGCAGCTAAGCTGCGGTCGACAATCGAACTTAAACCCAAGACAGCAATCGCGAACAATACAAGTCTTTTCATGGTTGTCTTCCACAGCTTGAGATGGCACACGGCCCAGTGCTTGCTCCAGAAACAGTTTTCCGCCGAAACGTGCTACCGCGCTCGACGTACTGACATATCCGCGAGGAGGAATCATCCCGCCTCGCCCGATTGGCTAGGGCTGATTGTAGGGGCTCGATTGGTGATGGCAAGCAAATTCGTTGTCTTTTTCCACCAAAATCTTTCCTACGACGCTATGCACCAAAACTCTATAAGAAGGAATGGCCATTTTACCAATTGCGGTGCCGCGCCCATGACCTCACCAACTTCCCCGCTCCAGCCTTCCCAAAACGCCAACTGGAAGTCGCGGAAAAATACAGCGCTAGCGGCGAAGCGGTTCCGGTGCAGGAACTCGGGCTAGACGCGGTTCCAAGGACCGGCGCAATGTGGTCACTTTTTCTGACCAAGGAACTTCCTTGCGCGCCGCCACTTCCGAATAGCTTTCCAGCGGAGTCCCGTAAAATCGCTCGTTCGCCGCGCGCAACAGCCGCAGGGAACTGCCCTCCAACGTAATGCCGAAGAACAACCCCCGGCTGCGCGCAAACGCATAGATTTCCGACTTTAGCGAAGGGTCAGTGGCTGCCTCGGCCTGACGGCCTACGGGGCCCAGCGCCAAGCCAGCGTCGGGCCCCAGCGTGAATTTGTGCCCATCCAACAGGCTGGTAACTCCACGCCGTGTTTTGAACACCAGCACCAGGTCCGATGCTTGCACCCCAAACTGCCAACCCACGCTAGCCCCGGTCATCGCGACGAAAAGTGGGTTTCCGAAGCTGCTGTCGTCTTGTCGTACCAGCAGCACTCCTCGTCCGTGGCGCGCGCCAAGGCCCATTCCAGCCTTGATCATCGAGGGAAACACCACCACACCCTGTGCATTGTGAAGCAGCTTGTCGGGAATGCTGCGCATTGGCAGCGAACTGAATTCTTCGAGCACTTGGGCCGCGTCGGTGACCAAGTCGGCCTCTCGCTCCTGAGACCAAGCAGGCTGGTCTGGCCACACAGCAGCCACGCACAACCAGGCCACCGGGGTTAGAATCCGCTTGCGCCTGGTCTTCATCGACGGTGTCTCCACAAGAGTGCGTTGCTGTGCGTGCCAGGTTCTGGTTTGCCCGGCTGGCAACGCTACCCTGCCAGTGCACACGGCGTCGATGGCAAACCACGCACCCGGCGACCGCCAGTGGTGACCCAAGTTGGTCAATTTGCGCAATTGCCCACCCGGTCTCGTCGATCCTGAAACTCGGGACACCGCCCAAACTGCAAGATGTCGGCGGGGTGGGGGCCTCTCAGGCCTTTGCTTGTCCGGGGCTGGCAACCAGAGGGGGCCGTTTTCTTGCGTGGCTGTCCGCAGTGCCGGCCATTGCTCGGCAGGATCTCGGGACTCAGAACATGCCTTGTCCCGGTCGAGTCGGCACGGCGCCCCGTGCCACCTGTGGCCTTCAAGCCAGCCTGAATGCCTTGCGGAAGCAACCCCAAACTGGTGGCTCGCTGGCGTTCAATCCTTGATCTACTTGATCTCGCGCAGCTTGACGTTCTTGTACCACACCTTGGCCCCGTGGTCTTGGAAGCCTAGGACACCCGCCCGGGGCATTTGTGCAATGGCCGCGCCAAATTTGTGCATCGAACCGTCTGGGCGTTTGCCTCGTTCCTTGAAGTCGTCGCAGTTCATCACGGTGACTTCCTCGCCATTGATCGCCACGCGAATTTCCGGCCCCCGGCACGTAATCAGCACGTGGTTCCACTGGCCGGCCGGGTGCGACAGGTTCTTGCTGGGCGACACCAAATCGTAAATGGCTCCGAAATCGTGCATCCCCGTCCCTTCGCCCGAAAAAATCTGCACTTCCAGCCCCGTGTAGACCGGGTTACGCGGGTTCCCCACGCGAATGAAAATACCGGAATTGCATTCGCCCGGGCTCAATTTCACGTCGCACTGCAATTCGAAGTCGCCAAATTTTTCCTCGTGAATGATCAAGTATCCGCCCGACTTGTACGGTACCAGG
>CAYSXM010000368.1:0-5194 GCA_964434905.1 uncultured Pirellulales bacterium
CTCGACCGATTCGCCCAAACCCCACCAGGCCCACGCTCCAATCGCACAGAGCACGCATGCGCTCGAGTGGCACGCCCAGCTTCCAATTGCCCCCGCGAACGGCTTCGTGGTTTGGCACCACACTGCGAGCCATGGCCAGGCAATAGGCCAGCGTGTGGTCGGCCACCTCGTCGATGCAGTAGTCGGGCACGTTGCACACGGGAATATTCCTGGCCCGTGCCGCGGCCAGGTCGACGTTATCCACGCCAATGCCATACCGCACGACCGCCCGACAGCGCGACGTCGCGGCCAGAACCTCGGCATCGATCCGGGCAAATTGCACCACCAATACGTCGGCCTGGGCCGCGAGCGCCAACAGCGCCGCTCGATCGCCGGCAGGCCCTAATATCTGGTGGCCCAACGGTTCGAGCACCGAGCGTTCGATCGACAGGTCCGCGAAGGTGAAATCCGTTACGACTATCTTCACGTCTGCCACGCTCCCCGAAAGGATTCAACCAAGGTTACCTAAACCCGAATGATTCATGAGCCTTCTGCTGCGGAATCGCGACAACGTTCATGAATAATCCGGGTTAACAGGCGAATTTTCCAGGCGTCGCTCGGCCGCAGTGCCTGGCCAATTCGCGTCTGGTCGACAGGCTATTTGCCCTGGGGAGATGCTCCTTCGGCGCGGCGCGACCTGCCCCCCTGCAACAACTCGGTCAGGCCGCTTCCCTGCCCCGTGCCGAACAGTTTGGCCGCTTCCTCGGCAATAGTGGCCCGGGCCGTGGAATCGAGCTTGGCCGACGTCCAGTCCTTGAGAAACGACTGCATGAGCGCCATTTGCAAACGGCGTTCTTGGGCCGGCTCGGCCGCCACGGTCTGGAACAGCGCGAAGCACATTTCATCGGTACTGTCGTTGCCAAATAGCACCCGCGCCGGCGGCTGCGTCGGATTGCGGGGGTTGTCGGCCGAGTTGTCGTATTGGCTGCGGACGTCGATTCGAGTTCCCGCCGGCAAAGTCAACGGCCGGTGATAGACGTAATTGTCTTGCCAGAAGAAATCCCAATCGTCGATTCGCAACAGCGATTGCTGCTGGCCGTCGGGCAGCGTGGCGACGATTTCCATTTCCTTGCCAATCAGATGCATGTGCGGCAACAGCGACAGCAGCGTCACATCGATGGGCAACGTGATCGACGACCGCACCGCGTGGGTCGATTCGCCCGCCGGAACGTCGATCAACAGCGTGCCTAGCACCAGCATCGAGGTGGGCTTCATCGGCCCCGAGTCGGCGTCGGCGTAGTAGATCGCGATCGACGATTGGTCCACCTCTTCTCGGCCGCTGGGGTGCAAGTGCAGTTGCAACACCAGGTCCATGCCCGGCCGTACCGGCACGCCAATTCCCGGCGGAAAATACCGCGGCGTCATCCCCGGCGTCCACACCCCCAGCATGCCCGCGATCGGAATGTCGATCGAGCCCGACGTCTGGTAGCCCGGCTCGGGTGTAGCCGCATCTTTCTGGCGACCCACGCCCGAGGCATCGACAAACACCAACGCATGGTGCACCACCGCCGGGTTGCCGGGGCGAAACTCGATCGCCACTACATTCTTGTTCTCTGGCAAATCGAGCGGAATGACAAAGTGCTGGAACACATCGGCACCACTGGCCGGGACCGTGAACGGCTCCGTGGCCACGATCACCTGATCGGGTTCGCCCAGCCGCCAGCCCGAGGCAAACTGTCGCGGCGGCGGCAAGTCGTCGGCATTTCCCTGCGGGGCGCCCTGGGCCACCCAGCGCTCGATCAGGGCGATTTGTGCGTCGGTCAATCGCCGTTCGCCCTGAAAACGCACCTGGCCGACCGTGGCCTTCCAAGGAGGCATGCGCCGCTCGTGACAAACCTGCGCCAGGAATTCGCCCCGCTTGGCAGCATCGTCGTAGCCCAACAGTGAAAACGGCGCCACCTCACCCGGCCGATGACACTCGTGGCAGTGGGTCGCCAGCAACGGCGCGATCTGCCGATTGTAGGTCACCTCGGTCGTCGGCTGATACTCGCGGTCCGGTGTGCGAGCGCTACCTACGGCGGTCGTGGACGCCACCGCCACGGTTTCACCAGCCGCCGCGGCCGCCAGCGCATCGGCCAATTCGTGGGTGCTGGCCTCGCCGCGTACTTGCCCCTCGGGCGTGAACCGGTCGTCGATCCGGCCGCGATAGACCAGGCGGTCGTCGCGGTCGAGCACAAACGCCTCGGGCGTGTGCGTGGGGCGAAGTGCCGCGGCCAGTTCACCTGCCGCATCGAACAACACTGGAAACTCACAGCCCAAGCGAAGGGCAATTGCCACGGCGCCCGCCCGCGACAACCGGGCATCGGACAACACACCGTAAAGCCTGATTTGTTTGTCGGCCACGGCCTTTGCCAGCCGATTCAGTTCCCCCACGCTGTCGCGCGACATCTGGCAATCGCCCGCCAGGAAAACTATGGCCAGCGCCGTCTCGGTCTGACCAGTGAGCAGGTGGGGCTGGCCGGCCAGATCGAGCGCCGCCAAACCTGCCATCGTGGTTGCGGCGGGTTCGTCGGCCACGAGTTTTCCGCCGCTCACCCAGAGCAAGCACGCCAACAGCGACACCTGACCAAATCGCCAAGATCGACCTGGCCCGGCGCATCGATGCGCGGTCGAACACGGTGCCAACATGTGGGAACTCTCCTCATCAACCAGGGTTGGGCCCAGGGGGGACAAACACCAGGCACGCCGCGATTCTATCTTGCGGCGCGCCGGCCTGCACCTATTTGCCAACCGCCGGGTGGTTGGCGGTTCTGGATGGCTCGCCCAGGCACTTTTTAGCAAGCGCTGCCACGTGGCAGCCGGCAGTCGACCCAGCTATAGTCTGACCTTCGAGCACCTGGCAACCGTCCGAGCCCGATGTCGAAGTATTTCCCATCCCCGGAGCGCGCGACCCCCGCTGGCCTGGTAGCGGTCGGGGGGCGGCTCGCCCCGGACTGGTTGCGCGACGCCTACACCCACGGCATCTTCCCCTGGCCCGACCCCGATGGCCGGTTGCTGTGGTGGTCGCCCGACCCCCGAGCCGTGTTGGAACTGGATCAGTTGCACGTCGCGCGCCGGCTGGAGCGCACACTGCGCGGCGGGCGGTTCCAGGTGACCTTCGACCGAGATTTTGCCGACGTGATTTCCGGCTGCGCCACGGCGGGCACACGGCGGGGCGCTACGTGGATTACGGCGCAACTGGCCGCCGCGTACTTGGCGCTGCACCAGCAGGGCCAAGCACACAGTGTCGAAGTCTGGTACCAGGGCGCGCTGGCCGGTGGAGTTTATGGCGTCTCGCTGGGAGCCATGTTTGCCGCTGAATCGATGTTCTTTCACGTGCGCGACGCCTCCAAGGTGGCCCTGGTGCACCTCGTGCGGCATCTAGCGTCGCGCGGCTTCTTGTTGTGCGACGTGCAGCAGGCAACACCGCATTTGTTGAGGTTCGGCGCGCGGGAGATTCCACGCCGTGAGTTTCTGGATCGCCTGGCCCACTGCGTGGTCCAGCCCGTTCGTTTCTGACACGCGGCACAACGGGAACCATGTTCCCTGGCTCATCGGGCCCCACCTCAACTAGGCCCGGATTATTCATGAGCCTTCTGCTGCGGAACCGAACGTGTCGCGTCTGCTGCATCAAGCCGCAACACTTTCGACTCCTCGCGACGAACGCTCAGGAATAATTCGCGTTAAGTAGTGACAGAGCACGACCGCCCAACACGTAAGTGGTTGGGCGGCAACAAAAACGGAGTGCTCCGTGAATTCGCTCAATTCCAAGATGAAGCTGTGACGGAGCACTAGTGCGGCCGCGTGCCCTGTGCTAGTTCCTGGTCCCACTCTTCCATCAGGGGCCAGTGCGTGGCGCAGGTACCCCAGTCGGCCTGACCCAGGTACTGGCGCAACCGCGCGATCGTGGCGTCGAGCACCTGGTTGTCGCGACGGAAGATCGGCCCGTGGCTCGGCAGCAACCACTCCACGTCGCTCTGTCGAATGCGTTCCAGCGAGCGAATAAACGCGGGGATGTCGCTCCCGTGGTGCGCATCGATGGCTCCTACGCAGCCATCGCGATAGATGTTGTCGCCGCTGAACAACAGCGAACCGAGCCGAAACGAGAGCTGGCTGTCGGTGTGACCCGGCGTGTGCCACACCTCGAGCCGCAGCGAGCCCAATTCGATCACGTCGCCGTCGTCGACCAGTTGATCGATCTGCACCGGCGGCATTTCCAGGTGAATTCCCTGGGCCTCGACTTCGGCAAACGTGCGGATGCGATCCCCCTTGGCCAGCGGCTCCACCGCCAGCCGATGCCCCGTGGCAGGCGCCTTGACCAGTTGCTTGAGCCGTGCCAAACCCTGCACATGATCGACGTCTGCGTGGGTGGCGATCAACGTCTGGCACTGGGACAGTGGAAAATCCATCTGCCGGATCATTTCCACGATCTCGTCGACACTTTCCTCGAAGCCAATGTCGATCAAGAGCCATTGCGCTTGGTCATAGACCAAGTAGACGTTGCAGCCCAATCGGCTGCCCGCCTGATAGTTCATTTCGATGACGTGCGGGAAAACCGGATTCCGCTCCAGCATACCGCGGTAACCTCACCTGACAGTGGAGAAGCGCTTCGGCACCGTGCACGAACCCCGCGCCGCGGGCCGACCGGAAACTCTCGGCATGTCGCCGAACAAGGCCTGGTCTTGCATGAAACGGCGCCGCGCGGCGCGTGTCGCCCCGATTGTAGAGCCCCTTGGCCCCGCTCCACAAGCGGCCCCTCGCCCCAGGCCAGTCGTTTCTCGTCTACGGCAACCAACACACCGAGTATCCTGAGCCCTTTCGGGACCAGCGATCGAACCCCAGGCCGGCGCGGTGTGTCGCTGCTCTGGCCCGGCATCGGCAGCTCAGCATCGCGGCGACCTGGCCTGCGCCAAGAATTTCCCGCGACCTGGAGGAGTCTAACATCATGATCTGGCTTGTTCGCGCGCATGCACTGGTGGGCATAGCCGGTGTGTTGGCCTTCCTGGCCACCGGCCAATATATGGACCGAGCCCAAGATCATCTGCGCGGCCACAACGACGCGGTTCGGCTGTTGTTTCGCTCGACGCACATTTATCTGTTGTGGTCGTCACTGGTGAACGTGGCCTTGGCGCGCTACCTGACACCGGCGCTGGCGCGCTGGAGGCGGGGCCTGCAA
>CAYSXM010000369.1:0-5185 GCA_964434905.1 uncultured Pirellulales bacterium
AGTCTTTTAGGAGTTGCCCCGTGGCGCCGCTCGAAGCAAAGCTCAATCTACCCCGCGCCATGCTGCGCATGTGCCGCCGAAACCTGTTCCGGCGCAAACTGGCCGATAGCGCCGGAACCACCGTTACTGGGCTGGGCTTGTTGACCAAGGTGTTGGTGCTGTGCCGGTTGCTCGAGCGGCTTGTGCTGGCCGCGGATGAAAAGCGCGTGGGCGTGCTGCTACCTCCCTCGGTGGCGGGCGTGTTGGTCAACGCCGCCTTGGTACTGCTGCGACGCACGCCGGTGAACCTGAACTACACCCTCTCGGCAGAAGCCTTGAACCATTGCCTGCGCCAGGCCGAACTGCGCCGCGTGTTGACCAGCCGCCGGGTCATGGAGCGTTTGCCGGTGAAGCTGGAATGCGAATTGGTATTTCTCGAGGATTTTCGGGCCCAAGTGAGCCTGTGGGACAAGCTGCGCGCCGGGTGCGAGGCATTGTTCACTCCCCTGAGCAGGCTCGACCGCCGGTTTGGCCTGGACCAAATTGCACCCTCCGATGTGTTGACAGTGATTTTTACCTCGGGCTCAACCGGGGTTCCCAAGGGGGTGCTGTTGAGTTTCGAGAACGTGAGGTCGAATGTCGAAGCGATCGAGGTGGTGTCGCGCCTCAAGCGGGAGGATGTGTTCCTGGGAGTGCTGCCGTTTTTTCACGCCTTTGGATTTACCTGCACGGTCTGGGCACCCCTGGTGCTCGATGTGGGGGCCGCCTATCACTTCAATCCATTGGAAGCCCAGGTCGTGGCCAAGCTGTGCCGCAAGCACCTGGTGACGTTCATGATTGGCACGCCGACGTTGCTGCGCGCCTATCTCAAGCGCTGTCCCGCCGAATACCTGATGTCGCTCGAGGTCATACTCAGCGGTGCCGAGAAAATGTCGCGGGGGTTGGCCGACGCCATGGAGAAAAAATTTGGCGTTCGTCCGGTCGAAGGCTACGGCGCGACCGAGCTCTCGCCCTTGACCGCGGTCAATGTCCCACCGCATCGCGCGGCAGACCGATCGGCGCTCATGCAAAAAGAAGGGACCGTAGGACGTCCCTTGCCCGGCGTTCAAGCGCGCGTCGTCGATCTGAATTCTCGCCAGCCGCTGGCCGCGGGCCAGCCGGGCATCCTGGAAATCCGAGGACCCAACGTCATGTTGGGCTACCTGAACGAGCCTGAAAAAACAGCCGAAGTGCTGCGCGACGGCTGGTATTCGACCGGCGATATGGCCCAGATCGATTCCGACGGTTTCATTACCCTGACCGGCCGACTGAGCCGGTTTTCCAAGATCGGCGGCGAAATGGTGCCGCACCTGGCCGTGGAAGAAGCGCTGGCCCAAGCACTCGGGGCCGATGAAGACGAGCCCCTGGTCGCCGTGACCGCCGTGCCCGACGAGGCCAAGGGAGAGCGGCTGGTGGTTTTCCACCGGCCGCTGACCCGCTCCCCCGCCGAGCTGTGCCGTGAGCTTGCACAACGGGGGCTCCCCAACCTGTGGATCCCTTCCCCGTTCTGCTTTTTCCAGGTAGATGCCCTGCCGCTCTTGGGCACCGGCAAGATCGACCTGCAAGCGCTGGCCCGGCTAGCCCAACAGCAGTTCGCTGGCAATCGCATGGCGTAGCGCCCGCCCTGGACGCCAGCGCCGTTTCGCTATTTTGTCAGGATTGCCTGGCTGCTTCTGCTGTCGCGGCGCGTTGCAACCCACTGGGCCGGCCACCTCGCGCGCCACCGGCCCCTTCGACCCGCAGAATCCGAAAAATCTGCAAGTCTGTTGCAGATTAACACGATAACAACTGCGAGCTTCCCATCGCTCGGCGTGCACCGTGGGGTGTACCCGTGGCGTCACGGGGCGTGGCCCGCGGCAACGTGGCCACATCTCGACAGAAGCCGAACATTGCGCAGGGGTTCGACCGATGGCGAAAACGGCGATTTCGGCTGCTGGCCTGTGTGGCCTGGCAGTGCTGACTTGTTCAGTAGGCTGTTTCAGCCCGCAAAGCCCGGGTGCCGCGGCAGGCCCGAACATCGGCCTGCTGGCCTATCCGATTCCGGTCAGCCCGTACTGGCAAGACAAGCAAGAAGACAAGTTCTGGGAACACGAACGCTATAAGCGCGTGCCGGTACTGGGACCGATCACGGCCGGCGGACCCGCTGTCGCGCTCGATCCACCGTCCGACGACGAGATCATGCGCGCCCTGGAACGAGCCCACCCGACCGAGGGCGGGTTGCCGTTCCTAGCCGAAATCCAACGCAACAACGTGCGAATTACCAAAGAGCTGATTGCCGACTACGTCGATCCGCCGCGCGTCTATCCGCTGGTGGGTCCCGCGCAGCAACACCATGCCCATTACAAATGCACCATCTACTATTCCGAAACCAAGAGAATGGGTTGGCCGTTACCCTACACGGTGACCGACGAAGATTCACGCGAGGTGATCTACATCGACCACAACCACCTGCACCGTGTGGAATGCGCCGACGAAAACACCGAGCAAATGTAACGCGCCGTGCAAGGTGCCCAGGCTGCCCGGGTTGCCCGGCAGCCACCTGGCCGTCGCACCCCTTTTTCCGCCCGGTGGGGGTGCCAGGTGCGGCCCGCCGGCCGCTGGCGTCGGGGGCCCTTTGCCGCGAGAACTCGTGCGTCGAGAGATTGCGGCCGTTTCAGTGCCGGGGGTAACATAACCCCGTGATGAGTCTCGCGGTCGGAAGCAATCGAATACGCACGCTGGCCCTAGGGCTGGTCTGGGCGTGGTGCGTCGCGGGCGGTGCCCGGGCGGCCGAACCAGCCGACGACCAATATGCCTTGGCCGCCGGACACTATTCCCGCGCGCAGTGGTCCTTGGCAGCCGAATCGTTCGCCGATTTCTTGGCCGCCTATCCCGACCACGCCAAGGCAGCCCGGGCCCAATTTTTTCTGTCCGAGGCTCGCCTGCAACAAGGCGATCTCGCGGGGGCTCGCGAGGCGTTCCACGTTTTCCTGAAACGGTATCCCCAAGACGAGTACGCGCGTCAGGCGCTGTTTCGCGCCGGCGAGGCGGCCTATTTGGCGGGCGATCGTGCGGGGGCCCGCACCGAACTAGAGCAGTTTCAAGCAGCCTATCCCCAAGACAAGTTGAATGCTTATGTGCTGGTCTACCTGGGCGAAATGGCGCTCGCAGATGGCGAACCACAATCAGCCCTCGAGTGGTTTGCCCAGGCGCGTGCCAAGTTCCCGGCGGGCCGATTGGGCGGCGCGGCGCAATTAGGACAGGCCCGCGCACAAGCGCGGCTAGGCCAGGTTGCCGAAGCGCGGCAATTGCTCACTTCGCTTCTGGCCACACCACACGATGCTGCCGACGACGCCTGGTTCGAATTGGGTAGCTTGGAATATACCGCCGCCGACTACGCCGCTGCCGAACGCGCCTTTGGCAAACTGCTGGCCGACCATGCCTCGAGTGCCTGGGCGCCACAAGCCCGGCTGCGCCAAGCGTGGGCACAATTTCAACAGGGAAATTATCCACCTGCTGAAACCTCCTTGACAGCACTGGTGGAGCACCCCGAACTGGGGCCCGAAGCACAGTATTGGTTGGGGCTTTGCTTCAAGGCTCGTCAAGCTTGGGATCAGGCCGCGGTCCAGTTGCTGGCAGCCGAATCGCGCGCCGCGGCGGATGTCCCCTGGAAGTCGGCTGCCGCGTTTCACGCTGGCGACGCGCTGGCCCGCGCCGGCCGCGCCACCGAGGCCGCCACGCAGTTTGCACGCGTGCTGGCCGATTGGCCCGACGGCCCTTGGGCTGACGACGCACTCTTGGCCCAAGCACAACAAGCTCTCGAAAACGGCGACGATGCCGCGCTGGAACGATTAACCCAGCAGTTCCCTCAGCGGTTCCCAGACAGTGATCTGGCCCCCCAGGCCACGCGGCTGCTGGCCCGTGGGCGGCTGGCGCGGAAAGATTTTGAGGGTGCCGCCGCAGCGCTCGCGGGGCTGTGGACCGACTCGAAACAGCCCACCCCGACCGATCGCTACCTGTTGGCGCTGGCCGAGGAAGGTGCCGGCCGACGACAGGCTGCTTTGGCCGCCATCGCGCCGTTGGTGACCGAGGGCCACCTGCCCGAGTTGCCTGAGACGCTGTTGTTGGCCGCCTCGCTCTATGCCGCGGACAACCAGTTCGACCAAGCGCTGGCCGCCCTGGAACGGTTTCAGACCACGCAACCCACGGGCGAGAATGCCGCCAAATGCGCAGCGCAACTTGCGGTGTGCCGAGCCAAGCAGGGCGATTTCGCCGGTGCTCAACAAGAATACGAACGGCTCCTGGCAACCGCCGGGTTTGACAAGCTGGTGGACGATGCCACGAGCTATTTGGCGGAAATTGCGTTCGCGGCCGGCCAGTGGGACTGGGCCGCTAAGTTATTCCAGCGTATGACTGCCGAGGGGCAGCCCGGCGATTCGCTGGCGCGAGGTCGGGCCGGCATCGCCTGGTGCCAATTTAAGCAGGGCCAATGGCAACAAGCGGCCCAGAGTTTCGAGTCTTTCCTGCGCGATTTTCCTGATCACCAGCGCGCGGACGAAGCGGCGTTGGCACGCGGGCAAATTCTCGAACGGTTGGAACAGCCCGAAGCGGCCTTGGCGCAATATCACCTGATCTGCGAGCGGTATGCGGGGGGCGCGCAACGACCGACCGCCGAACTGGCGGCAGCCCGGTTGCACGATCGCTTGCAGCAGGATCGAGAAGCGAGCCTGCTCTACGCGCACTTGGACGCCGAACCGGGGGCCGAAACCCCGCGCGATGCCGTGCTCTATGAATGGGCTTGGACGCTATCGGAACAAGATCGCCAGTCCGAGGCCAAACCTCTGTGGGAACGATTGCGACGCGATTATCCGCGCAGTGAACTAGCGGGCGATGCCGGGTTCCGGCTGGCGCAGGCCGAACTCGATAGCGGTCACCCCGGCCCGGCCGCGGAACTCGCGGCACGCTTGTTACAAGAGAATCTCTCGGCGACGCTCCTGCCCCATGTGCTGTATCTGGCGGGTCAGGCCGCCGTGGCGCAAACGCAATGGACTGCTGTGGCCGAGCCATTGTTGCGGTTGACACAAGAATTTCCCGAACACGAATTGGTTCCCCTGGCGGAATACTGGCTGGCCGAGAGCGAATATCGCCAAGGCAATTATGAACTGGCCGGCGAGCGCCTGGCGCGGTT
>CAYSXM010000370.1:0-5183 GCA_964434905.1 uncultured Pirellulales bacterium
CCGCGCCGTTGCTGCGCGTCGGCGAAATGGGGAGACGCGCGTGAAGGTCACACTGCGAAGTCTTGGCGGGGCGGAGACCGTCACAGGATCGAAGCATATGATCGACGCCGACGGCACGCGTGTGTTGGTCGATTGCGGCTTGTTTCAGGGCTTGAAGCACCTGCGCGAGCGCAACTAGACGCCGCTCGCTGTGACGCCGGAATCGATTGATGCGGTCGTTCTCACTCACGCACATCTCGACCAGGAAGAATTTGCGGGCGATCTGGCCGAAGTGCTGGCCCGGGCCAGCGGCGCAGGGGTAGAGGCCATCGTCGCCGTGGGGGTGACCGGCCCCTCGAGCGCCGCGGTGGTTCGGCTGGCCGAAACGCATCTGGCGGTTTTCGCCGCGGTGGGAATTCAACCCAACTACACGGCCCAGGTCGGCCCCACCGATTGGGACCAGGTGCTGCGGTTGGCGTCGCATCGCCGAGTGGTCGCGCTAGGCGAGACAGGGCTCGACTGCCACTGGGATTACTCCCCCTTGGAAGTGCAGCGCGACTATTTCGATCGCCACCTACAGCTCTCGCAGGCGACGAACTTGCCGTTCATCGTGCATACGCGAAATAGCGACGAACCAGTGCTGGAAATGCTGCGCCAGGCACGGCGCCGCGGCCCCCTGGCCGGGGTGATGCACAGTTTCACCGGCAGCGCCGAAACAGCCGCCGAATGCGTTGAGCTAGGGCTGTACATCAGCTTCGCGGGAATGGTGACCTTCAAGAAATCGGACGACCTGCGCGCCGTAGCTTGTCAGGTACCCGCCGCGCGGCTGCTAGTGGAAACCGACAGCCCGTACCTGTCGCCGCATCCGTTACGTGGACGGCGGAACGAACCGGCGCACGTGGTGCACACGGCCGAGGTGTTAGCCACGGCGCGGGGCATGTCTCTGGCGGAATTGGCGGAGCAAACCACCGCCAATGCGCGGCAGTTGTTCTCAGGCCTGACCTTCAGACTTAGCCCGCCGTAAGTCACGGGGGGCAGAACCGCCGGCGACGCTCCATCCAACAACGTACGTGCAACCCGGATAACTCGAAAGCCAACGCCAACCGCCAACACAACCCCCCCGTCATTGACGGGGGGCCAAGAAGAATACTCACACCCGACCCCAGAGCACTGGCAAGGCCCAGTGGCACTCAGAACGGTAGAGCACTTCGACACGCCCGGAAAATAGCACTCGATTATTTTTCGGCGACCAGTCTCAACCCGCTGACAAACGTCTCGAAGTCGGCCTGGCCGAGGGCCACCTCGACGCGTAGCTTGGCCGTGCCATCGTGCAATTGGGCAATCTCTTGTTCCTGTTCCGACAATGTTCGCACGTAGGTTTTGTACAGATCGTTGGTGTGATCCAACCGCGACATATTCTCACGAATGCGCTGCTGGTGTTGATTGATCTCCTCGAGCCTGGCTAAGAGGGATGCCTGTCGCTCGGCCAACTTGGCCAAAGCCCGGCGCCGCGCGACAATTTGCCCCAGGGCGTCGCGCACTTCGCGACGCACGGCCGTGGCCGTGATGAACATTTCCATCGTGGCGTCGTCCAGTTCGACCAGGCGTGTGGGCCGGGCCTCGGACAAGGTACGGCGCACCACCAGGTCGCATGCGCCGGCGGCCGGCACGCTCAGACGGAATCGATCGACATCGTGGGCTTGCTCGTCCGGGGTCGCGGGTTCGATCAGCTTCCAGGCGTCTTCACGCGGCTGTTCGACCAGCAGCGCGCGCGGTTGTTGGTCGTCGTTCTGTGCGTGATAGGCGTTGGTACGCACTCGGGTATAGGTCGCCCACAGCAATCCGTCGACCAGGTTGACCAAGGTCAATTCCTCGCGCTCCTCGGTCGTTTCACGCACCTCTACCCGCATGTCCAAGGCATAAGTCACCAGGCGGCGCGCGCCCTGGGCCACGTCGTGAATGCGGCCATCGCCGGCATAGGTACCGCCGTCGAAGACGGTCATCGGCCCTTGCATCCAATACACGCCGGTGGTGTTTGTTAGTTGCACCGCGTGCAAGGGATGTCGGGGGTGGGCGCCGGGCTGGAACAGAGATAGTTTTTCGGCCTGCACCTCCGCGGTCACGATCGGCAGCATGGCCGCCTGCTGGCGGGGCAGTGTCACCGGCGCGGCAATCGCATACTCGAACGCCTCGCCCACTTCGGCTGCCAGCGCCTGGGAAGTCACGCCGAGCCCTCCCAGGGCTGGTTCCGCCTCCTCGGCCCGGTCCATCGCAGGCTGCGCTACCTGAGCTCCCTCCCGCATTTCGGACATAGCATCGCTCATACCCAGCGCGGCGGCCTGGTCGCTAACATCGCCTCGTTCCTTGTCCAACTCGGCCGGCGCTCCAGCCACGCGGCGCAACAGATCGCGACTGGCCACTTGCGAACGCACACCCACATACAGTTCGGGCATGACCACGGGTCGTTCCAGGTACAGCGACTGGTACAAGTCCATGACAAAGGATATTGGCCGCCCGCTGACCAGGCTCAGTCGTACGTTTTGCCAGTCGGCCGCGGAGGCATTTTCCACGATTGCCCAGCCTTGCAGCCGTGGCGCGCCCTCTGGGTCGAGCAACAGCCGATAGCTGGTTTTCCACAGCGGTGCTTCGCGAACATAGCCCAGTCGCACACGACGTTGTCCCGCACCACGAAACTCGGCAGAGACCGTCCGGGCACGGTCGGCCCGGCCTCGGGCCAACGCTGCCAGGGCACCGCGTAACTCGGCATCGAGTGCCGGGTTGGCCAGCCGCAGCCGCGTGACACTGGCCAGGTCGATGCTTACCAGCCCCGCGTCGGTCAGCAAATTGAGCATCGTCACCGGTACGACCTCGCCACCTTGTACACGCGGGCGCTGTTCCACGCCCACGATCACGCCTGTGGTCAACTGCGGCGCGTCGACCTCCAGCGATTGCCCACGCAGTTGGCTAAGTAGCTGCGCCAGCGATGGCTCGGCCGTCATATCGATCGCGAAGGCGCGCTGTGCATGGGCCTGGGGATCGTGTGCCGCATAGCTGATGCCGCGTGCCTGGCCGCCATCGAGATCCTCGACAATCAAACTCTTGAGTAAGTCGTTGATCTCTAAATCGACACATTGCAATTCCACCCGCGCATCGCCTTGCACCTGGCCCAAGTGCTCGAAATAAGCCACGCCCGAGGTAAACAACACCACTCGGGAGACCGGCAACTCGACCGTAGGCGGGGGAGGCGTTTCACTTGCTGAAACAGCATGGCCCAGTGAAGCCAGCACCACACCGAACAGCAAATACCTGGTGAACCAGCCCGGGCTGCGAATTGCCAAAGAAAACACGTGGCACCTCTCTCGCGAATAGAATCTGGTTGCCACCCAGCAAACGCGGCACTGAGGCCCTGGGGGGTAGCGATAGAAGTCCGACGCACGGGGCACTCAAAAAGTTCCGCATCAAGGTGGCATCGCCCGGCGGCAATAGATTCCGGAACATTTCCGGGCTGATCTCGTGCTGCGAGCCTGTCGGGTGCCCCTGGAGGCCTGGCCCCTGGCGACGCCAGACCTGGCACTGCCCGACCCAGGGGTGGTCCCCTATAATCTGGCCGCACGCGGCGCGAGGTCCCTGGAGTGCCGGGGAGATGTCTCGGCAGACCGCTTGGGGAGCTATCGATTCGTGCTCCCGGTCACCCGCGCGCTGTGCGACAAGAACTTCCTGAAGCTGCGAGGAACATTCATGGTCTTAACACCCAGCACCATGTTGCCCCTGGGTACCGCCGCGCCCGATTTCGCGCTTCCCAACATCCATGGGCGATTGGTGCGGCTCGACGATTTCGCCGACGCCCCGGCCTTGTTGGTCATGTTCTGGTGCAATCATTGCCCGTACGTGAAACACGTGGCCGACGCGGTCGAGGCGCTGGTCCGCGAGTACCAGTCGCGGGGGCTGGCGGTCGTAGCCATTAGCGCCAACGACATCGTCATGCACCCCGACGATGCGCCCGAAAAGATGCACGTGGAAGCGCAGACCCGCGGCTACACGTTCGACAATCTGTACGATGCCAGTCAGCGAGTGGCGCAGGCGTATCGTGCGGCCTGCACGCCCGACTTCTTTCTGTTCGATGCTCAGCGCCACCTGGTGTATCGCGGACAACTCGATGACAGTCGCCCTGGCAACGGCCAGCCGGTGACGGGCGCCGACCTGCGTGGTGCCTGCGACGCATTGTTGACGGGCGCGGCGCTCCCCACGTCCCAGAAGCCCAGCGTGGGTTGCAACATCAAGTGGCGTGCCGGCAACGCGCCCGAATACTTCGGCTAGCTGCCCGCGGTGTTGTTTCACGGGCGGCTATTGGCTAGCCGGCCGATCCGCGGCCTCGCGCTGGCGTTCAAGTTCGGCCTCACGGGCCAGCACGCCCGACAGCCAACGCCCCCAGACCAGATAATTCAAGCCAGCGAGCGCGAAAATCGCCGCGCCCACCGCCAGCACCCCGCCAAAGAAGCCCAAGGTCATGAAGACCAAGGCCACGGCGAACATGAAGGCCACGGTGCCGGCCAGAATCAACGTCCAAATCGACCGCCGTGGAGCCGGCGCTGCCAAGGGGCGTTCGGGCAGCGGGTCGATGCTCATGGCAAACCTTTGGGCCAGACCAGGGCACCTTCGATTGTCCGCGCGCCCCCACCCGGTCGAAGCTCAAGTCGGCCTAGTGGCCGACGAATTCTGGAATCACGAGGTGCGGCAACACCCCGGCTTCGTGGCCCCGGGCCAAGAGCACGCGTACTGCCTCGCGACCGCGGGGGCCGAAATCCATGGTCCAGTCGTTCACGTACATGCCCACGAAACGGTCCGCCTTGGCCTGATCCAAGTCGCGCCCATAACGTAGCGCATAGGCGAGCGCTTCGGGGCGATGTTCCAGGCCGTAGCGAATGCTCTCGCGCAGCAACCGCTCGATATCGGCAATGGCTTCGGGGCCCAAGTCTTTGCGAACGGCATTGGCCCCCAACGGCAACGGCAACCCCGTGGTGGCCAGCCACCATTGACCAGTATCGACGATCAGGTGCAATCCGCGATCGCCATAGGTTAACTGTCCCTCGTGGATTATCAGGCCCGCGTCGATCGGCTGCCCCGCGAACTCTCCGGCTTCGACTGCGCTGATGATCTGATCGAACTGCACCACAACATGCCGGAAGTCGTTTCCAAGGCACAGG
>CAYSXM010000371.1:0-5169 GCA_964434905.1 uncultured Pirellulales bacterium
TTGGTTTCAAGGGCGCATGGAGTTGGGTGCCAGCGCACTAGGCCAACGAAGCATCTTGGCCGATGCGACGCGCGCCAGCATGAAGGACCAGATCAATGCCCGGGTGAAATTTCGCGAGGAGTTTCGCCCCCTGGCTCCGGCGGTGTGCCATGCCGATGGCCCGCGGTGGTTCGAAGCGTACGTTGATTCTCCGTTCATGACGCAAACGTTTCGCGCACTTCCGGCCACAGTGGCCGCGGCGCCCGCCGTCGTCCACGCCGACGGCACCAGCCGGTTGCAGTCGGTGCATGCCCAAACCAACCCGCTGTTTCATGAACTGTTGGCCAACTATCAGCCGGCCGGTCGGAGCACGTTGGTGTTGAACACCAGCTTGAATGCCTATTCCGACCCCATCGCTTGCGAACCGTATCAGGCCCTGCGAACGTATGCCACCACCGGGCTCGACAGCCTGATCCTGGGCCCGTTCGTGCTCGACAAGCCCCACCGTGCGGGCGGTTCGTCCCTCGGCCACTCTCGCTAGCAGCTCGCCGCGATCTTGCACTAGGTACCCGACGTGTTGGTGATCGTTCGCTATGGGGTGGGAAACTTAGGTGCCGTGGCAAGAGCTTTCGGGCGGCTGGGCGTCGAGGTGGCTGTGTCTGACGAACCCGCCGTGTTGCGTCGGGCCACGCGTCTGGTGTTTCCTGGCGTCGGCGCGGCGGGGGCTGCCTTGGCCCATTTGCGCGCCCGGGGACTGATCGAGCTCTTAACCCAGCGCGTTTTTTCCGAGCGGGTGCCGACCCTGGGAATCTGCCTGGGAATGCAGCTTTTCGCCGATCGCAGCGAGGAAGGCGACGCGGCGGGGTTGGGGTGGTTGCCTGGCCGTGTCGAACGATTGAAGATCGACCCCCGCGAACCACGCAAGGTGCCCCAGATTGGCTGGAACGAGGTGCAGCCTACGCGCGCCAGCAAACTGTGGCAGGAACTTCCCGCCGGGGCCAGCTTTTACTTTGCGCATTCCTATCACCTGGTTTGCGATCGCCCCGCCGACGTGGTCGCGGTTTCGCACCATGGGCAACCAATTACCGCCGCGGTCGAGATTGGCAATTTGTACGGCATTCAATTCCATGCCGAACGCAGCCACGCCGCGGGCGACCTGTGCCTGCGCGGTTTTCTGAGTTACGGAAGCCCGGCCCCGTGCTGAAACCGCGACTGATTCCCGTACTTCTGCTGCGCGATTGGGGCTTGGAGAAAAGCGTCCGATTCCACGAATACATCTACGTCGGCAGCCCGGTGAACGCCGCCCGGATGTTTAGCGATTTTAGCGCCGACGAACTGGTGGTGCTAGACATCGCCGCGCGGCGCGCTGGCCGTGGCCCCTCGACCGAGGTTCTGGGGCACATGGCCGCTGAAATGCGCATGCCGCTTTGCGCCGGAGGCGGCATTCGCCACGAGCAGGACGTGGAAAACCTGTTGGCGGCGGGGATCGACCGCGTGGTGCTCAACAGCGAAGCCCTCGCCCGGCCAGATCTGATTACGCAGCTTGCCAGCAGATTTGGCAGCCAGTGCATCGTGCTTTCGATCGACGTGCGACGCAGTGCGGCGGGCAAGTACGAGGTCTATTCTCACGGCGGGCGGCAGCCCACCGGACGCGACCCGCGCGCTTGGGCGCATGAAGCAGCCGAGCGCGGCGCGGGCGAAGTGTTGCTGACTTCGATCGACCGAGATGGCACGTACACCGGATTCGATCTACCGCTGGTCGGCCAGTGTGCGGCCGGGCTCACCATTCCCTTGATCGCCGGGGGCGGGGCGGGCAGTCTGGCCGACGTGGCCGCGGTGCTAGCACCAGGATACGCGCAGTCGGCGGCCTGCGCGGCCTTGTTCGTGTTGTGGGGGCCGCGCCATACGGTGTTGGTGAACTATCCCACCCAAGCCGAACTGGCAGCGCAACTACCGGCCTTGCAGGTGCGGCAGCGGCTGGCCGATCGACCGTTGACCGCTCCGTCGAAGTAACCCTGCGGCCCGGGGCAGCGCTCGGCGATGTAGCTCGCCGACCGTCGTCGAGAACCGATGGCGCGCGATCACAGATCGAAGTATTTCTCGTAGGCGTGCGGCGGCAAGATGTTCATCCGGCACAGCAGTTTGATCGGTAGCCTCAGCGCCCTGAGCAGCGGGTAGTAGGTGGGATAGTCGGTGAAAAACTTGGGCTCGGCTGCCAGAATTGCTTGCCACTCTTCAGGTGTGATGCCCTGCTTTCGCAGCGCGTAGGCCACCACGTCGTCGGACTCAATCGCGGGAATGTCCTGCAATTGCGCTAGCGCGTGTTCACGCGAGGTCAGGCCCTCGCGCACCAGCGCGGCCAACTCGATCTGCCGCCAATCGATGCCAAATTTGTGCCGGGCATACCAACACTGCAATCCGAAGATTTCGTTGTCGAAGTGCCAGCCGCCGGTGTCCTCCCAGCCAAACTCGCGGGTCAGCATCTCGTCGATCGCGGGATCGGCATCGTTGTAGTAGTTGGTCATGGTGAACACGCGAATTCGCTTGACCAGAATCCAATAGGCAAAGTGGTGCAAGTCGGTGTTCTGGAACTTGGTCAGCGGTTGCCGTGCAAACTGGCGAATCAGGCTGCGAGTGAACCGCGCGTCGCAATAGTTCCACCGCAAGGGGTTGATCCCCTCGGTGCGATACGAGTGGCTATGGATGATGTACCGCACCCCTTCGGCGGACGCCGTGCGATACAGCGCACTGACGATCCCCACGTCGTCGGTCAAGTCGATGTAGGGAACCGACCCCCGGATGGTGCAGTTGGTCAACTCGCGTGACTCGTTCCAATCGGCGATCACACAGTGCAGGTCGACGCCCAGCCCCCCGCAGACCCGGCGAATGTTTCGCTTGGCGACAGCCGAGTCCCAACCGTTATCGAAATGCACCGCCAGGGGGCGCAGACCCAATTGCACGGTGCGTACCAGGCAATACGATGTGTCGCGACCGCCACTAAACCCCACGATGCAGTCGTAGCGCCGGCCACGCCCGGCCGCTCGAATACGCTGGGCGACACGCTCTAAATAGGCATCGCCCTCCGGACCCACCGGAAGCAGTTGCGCCAAGCGGTCGTGAATCTGGCAGTGGTTGCACACTCCGGCCGCGTCGAACGTGGCCCCCGGCACGCGGTCGTCGATCACACAACGCGTGCACACCCGACACGGAGCCGGAAACGGACCGCGTGGGCGCAGATCGTACTCGGTGGCGCCGGCCACGGTGCTAGGTGGTGTCGCGCTGGCCATGTTGTGGGCCCGGTTGTAATAATTCGGGTTGAAGTGGTGTGCAGCCCAAATTGCCGAAACCGGACGACGGGCCACCTGCGGCGTTGACTCGCTGCGCGGCCTAGTTTCGCTCGGCGGCGCCCATTCCAGGGCCCCCAAGACTGGCCGGGGTCATTTTTTCCACTCTACGCCACGGGGCACGCCGAAAGAAGTGGCCAACGCGCGAGGCTCGCGCTGCGCACACTACAGTTACAATAGGGGATCGCGGCCTGGGTGGCCAAACGCTAGCTCGCATTGCAACCGTAGTTCGAGGATAGCGGCCTTGGGGGGCCGTGCGAACCGAACGGTCGTATAATCGCCAGAATCCCTACTGCCGCGGCATGAAAAACGCGACCGAGAATCGAGCTGCGATCGCGGTCTGTTTGGCAGTGGCACTGGCCGTGTCCATGCCTGTGGGAATGTCGCGCCACTCTTGGTCGTGGCATCTGGCCGCCTGGGCGCCTTGGGCGGCCGGCACGCTGTTCGTGGCGCGAACGCGCCAGTGGCCATCGTGGGGATCCGCGCTGGTGATGCTGCTGGCAGAGTTGGCGCTTTTGGTGGCCGGCGTGGCGCAGGGCGATGCTAGCCTGTTTCGCGGACGGCCGCTGTTGTGGGCGGCCCTCGCGCCGCTCGGTTGGCTCGGTTGGTGCGCGCTGCGCCTCGCACGGGTCGCCACCCCGCAGGCCACGCTTGCTGCCGTTTCGGCCACGCTGGCGGCGGGTATCTCGCTCGGTTTCAACTCGGATTGGATCGACGGAATATTGCATGGCAATCCCCCGTTTCATTTCGAACGCGGCACCTGCCTGTCTCACCAAGACGGACCTTATGAAGTGCAAGGCCATGCGCGCAGTTTCAACTACTACCCGGATGATCCGCGGCACTATTTCGATCGGCTGCCGCTCGATCAACAAAGTCGCTGGCGCGGCTGGACGCTGCAATTTCCCACGGGAGCTGCCAGCCAAGGCGATTTCCATTACCAGCGTTCCTCGGAGCACGACACGGCACGGATCGATCTCTTTGTCCCTCTTCAATCGGGCGAACTTCTGCCCGAGTTGACTGCCAACGGCTTTCCACTGTTGGCCGGCGCGGCGCACGAATTGCGTTTTTGGGGGCGCGCGCCGCGCATCTGCCAAGTGTTGGTGGCGATCGTTCCGGAAGGCAGCGTGCCGATCACCGACCAGCAGCCGGCAAATGTATCGTTGGGGCTCGAATGGCGGGAATTTCGCGTTCGGTTCCGCGCGCCGCCCGGTGTCAGTCGAACCCGGTTGGGGTTCAGGTTTCCGGGCGCTCCACTAGTTTGTGAATTGGCCGACGTATCGCTCGTTGCTGGCGATGTGGTTCTACAGCCAGAGCACCCGGTCTCGGCCTATCGTGTGCAATACGACTACAACTCGCTGGGCTACCGTGATCGAGACTATGCGATTCCTCGCCCGGCCGATGTGTTTCGCATCGTGCTGCTGGGAGACTCGGTCACGTTTGGTCAGGGAGTGCAAGTGGCCGACGTCGTCAGCCGGCAACTAGAGCGGCGCTTGAATCGCGGAGGCGTTGCTCAGCAGCCACGATTCGAGGTCATCAATTGCGCCCAGCCGGGCTACGATACGCGCGACGAACGTTTGGTGTATCTACGGAGCGCGGCACGCTATCAGCCGCAGTTGGTAGTGTTAATGGTCTTTTCGAACGACGATTACGGGACGGCCTGGGAATCTGCAAGCATGGCCACCACCCCAGTGAACGACCAGGGGGGGTTCGCAGCTTCCGCGCGCGAGGCGGTGTTGCTCGACAGTGCCTGCCGCGCCCAGGGCGCGCAGTTGGTCACTGCGCTCTTTCGCCATAGCGGCAAGGTCGGCCCTTGGAGAGAAATCGACGCGGCTTGGCACAGCGCGTT
>CAYSXM010000372.1:0-5163 GCA_964434905.1 uncultured Pirellulales bacterium
CCCAAGCCGGGCTATTGCTGACGAGCGCGGCGGTGCGGCTATCGGCGTATCCCTCGATCGTGGTGCGCTTGAGGCAACGGTGCGATGCCTTTGGCCATCGTTTGGTTGGCAGCGGTGCCTACATGCAAGGCCCCGCGTCGCATCGGCAATGGCGGCTAGAGGCCAAACTGGCCACCGCTGGTAACACCAGCGCTTGGGAGCAGATCTGCGACGGGACTACGCTGTGGACCCATACCAAGCTGGGCGATCAAGAGCGCCTGACCAAAGTCGATGTGGCACAGGTGTTGGCGGTTCAGCCAGATACGCTGAGTCCAGCGACGGCCGCCGGCGCCGCGCCGCCGACGGGTATCTCTGGTGCCACGTTCGAGGTGGGGGGCTTGGGTGGGTGGCTGCGCGGATTTTTGACCGCCTGGCAATTCAACGGCGTTAGCAAGGTGCAACTTCAGCGGCGCCCGGTGTACCGGCTGACCGCTACCTGGAAGCCGGAGTTTTGGGCGCGCTGGCTGCCAGACCAGGCCGAGGCGATGGCCCGCGGCCAAGCACCCAACGTGGCGCGGTTGCCGGACCAGGTGCCTGACCAGTTGGTGGTGTATCTGGGCCAGGCCGACTTGTTTCCCTATCGCGTCGATTTTCGCCGATCGACCGCCGGCGAGTATGGCCACGAGGGCCGGCGCGAGCAGGGGGCTTGGCCCTTGCTGTCGATCGAGTGGTTCGACGTGCAAGTGAATCGGCGGTTGGAGCCGGCGCAGTTTCGTTATCAGCCCGGCTCGTTGCCGGTAACCGACGACACGCCTCGCTATCTGGCCCGCGCGCGGCAGATGCCCTCGGGGTGACTTGCAAGACCGAGGGCGATTCACGCACATTTTTGTGCACCAGGCCCTTGGACTGACGAGACCTGCCTTTTTCAATCGTTCTGTGTACCACTGGCTTTGGCAGTGCTCTGAGGCGTATTGGTGAATACGTGAACCAGGGGCGATTGCGGTTTGACGCAGCAGACGCGACACGTTCGTTTCCGCGGCAGGAGGCTCATGAATAATTCGGGCTTAGCGTGCGCAAGGATCGCGACGCCGCGTTACCAATGGCTGAGGTGCCAACTGGCGTTGAGCATCAACACGCGCGACGCGCCGTCTCCCCCGGCAACGAGCGAAACGCCCGCATTGTGTTGCACGATGGTCGCCCGTGCCTGCGCTAGCGGCACCCCCAACAGTTCGGCCAAGTAGGCCCGATTGACCACGTTGTGTGCTACCACGGCCACGATCTGGCCGCGATGCTGTGCAAGCAACTGGTCGAACACAGGCGTCACGCGGTCGGCAACTTGGCGCAGGTTCTCACCGCCGCGATAGGCCTGGGTCGCCGGGTCGTGTTGGAATCGCGCGAAGTATGCGTGGTCGTCTGCTTGGACCTGGGACCAGGTGCGACCCTCCCACTGACCCACGTCGCATTCGATCAACGCGTCTCGCACCCGGGGCGTCAAGCGGTGAGGCCGGGCGACGATCTCGGCGGTTTCCCAGGCGCGCGCCAGGGGGCTGCAATAGATCGCCGACAGCGCGGTGCGTTCCAACAGCTCGGCGGCCTGTTCTGCTTGCAGCCGTCCAACCGCCGACAGCGACTCGTTGGAGCGCGCCCCCTGAATGCGCGGCGGATGTGCCTCGTTGTTGGCCGTGGCCCCGTGGCGCAACAGCAATAGATAACAAGTGTCAGCAGGCGGGGCAGGGCAGGGCAGGGGGGCGCTCACCGCGGGGGTAACCCTGGCTGTTGCAAGAGGAAGTGGCAGTCGATGCAGCGGGGATCCCGCGATACGCTTGCTCGCGATTGTAATCCTTGGCGCGTTACGGCGCCGATGGCGGCTTGCCGCGCGCCGCAGCCAAGCGTGCCGCTACCCTTGCTGCCTGAATCAGGCCCGACCATTCGGCGCGACCTTGCCAGGCAATATCGAACGCGGTGCCATGGGCCACGCTGGTCCGCACGATCGGCAGCCCCAGGGTGACGTTCACCGCCTGGTGCATGCCCAACAGCTTCAACGCGATGTGTCCTTGATCGTGGTACATGGCCACCACGCCGTCGTAGGCTCCCTCGCGCGCGGCGACTAACAACGTATCGGCCGGCAGCGGCCCCACCACGTCGATGCCGCGCCGCTGGCAGGCCTCGACCGCGGGTCGAATAACAAGCGCTTCCTCGTCGCCGAACAGCCCATTTTCTCCGGCATGCGGGTTGAGCGCGCAGACCCCCAGGCGGGGCGCGCGACCAGCTAGCATTGCGAGCGTGGTGTGGGCGAGTTCAATTTTGGCCACGATGGCCGTCGACGACAGCTCGGAAAAAATCCGAGACAAAGCCGTGTGCAGGGTAACGTGAATCACGCCCAATCCGGCCGGCCCCGCCACTCCCTGGCCTGGGCCCAGATAAAGCATCATCGCATAGTCGCGTACGCCCGTGCGCTCTGCCAAAATCTCGGTGTGGCCCGGCAGGCGGTGGCCCGCGCTGGCCAGTGCCACCTTGCTCAGCGGACCCGTGACAATGCCGTCGATGTGCTGTTGCCGCGCGGCGTCGATCGCCACGATCAAGGCATCGTAGGCAGCCTGGCCAGAGCGGGGATCGACCTGTGCCCGAGGTGCCGCGAGCACGTCGTCGCGAACGGCTTGCCAGCAGGGCATGCAGCGGGGGCTGGCCATCGCGTGGTTCCAATCGTCGATTGGCACCACTTCCAGTTCCACGCCGCGCAATCTCGCGGCCTGCCGCAGTATTTCCGGGTGCCCCACGGCGACCGGCGCGCACAGCGCATGCAACGCGTCGTCGCCCCAAGCGGCGGCGAGAATCTCTGGGCCGATTCCGGCCGGATCGCCCATGGTGATGGCCAAGCGGGGTCGGTGCATAGAGCGATTCTATGCCAGGCCTGCTTGTTCGACCAGTTGGCGACGCAAGCGGCGCGCGGGGACGAACCGTCGGCGGGGTTCGAAGTGCGATTGGACCGGCGGAGGTTGACCCCCACGCGTTGTGCGAGGTTCAATTCTTGAGCCGCTTCATCGGCTCGCCCAGCGTGGTTACCTGCCGCACCAGCACGACGTTTTCCAGGTTGGCATCGTAGACATAGTACATGCCGGCAACGGCGTCGTAAAAACCGGTCAGCCCGCTGGCATAGGTCACCATCTGCACGGGGTGCGGCGTGGCCCCAGCGGTGCTCGGCGCCGCGCCGCCGACCTGGCCCAGAGCTGCACCGCAGGCCAGCGTGGCCAGCAACACGGCGGCGGACTTCATAGAGCGAGTCATGGCATACCTTTCAGGTGAATAAATGACAGCGATCGGATGATCGCGGCCCAACGTACAAGCAGCGTGCATGGTGTGCGGGGCATGTTCGTCAGCGTGGCCTGCGCAGCGGCAACCGTGGTGTGTGGAAGCAACTCAAATTACGTCGAGGGCCTGCATTCGTCGCAGCTCGCGCGCTGCGTATTGGCCGCGCATTACCGGCCACATGCCGGCCGAGCAGCCTGCGGTTACGAGCCCCCACAGCAACAGGGGCAGGACCACGGCACCCCCTTGGCCCGCTAGCCAGGCGACGGCGCCCGCCAGCGCACAACCAAGGCCCACGACAATGCCGGCGGCCAACAAGCGCTCGACCAGCCGCCGTCCGCGCCCCGCGGCTCCCCAAAAGCCGACCACCAGCACCAGGCTGCCGAACACCGCGCCCCCCAGTGCGACCAACCAGTTGGCCACGGTCGTGTTCCACCAGGCGCCCTCTGCGCGGGCCACGGTTGGCACGGCACTTGAGGTGGAGGTCGCCGCAGGTGCGTCGGCTCGCGCCAACTCAAAATCGCTTAGCCATACGTCGCCACCGTTGGGCAACACCAGATTCAGCACCAGATCGCGTGGAACAAAATCAGACGGCGATCGTCCTCTGGGTACCTCGATCCAAAATGGCAACTCCACCGCTCGCCAGTCTTGGTCGCCCAGCAATTGGCCCAGCGGGCCGCTGGGAGCCAGGCCGCGCGTGAAAAAGGCGGAGCCATCGGGAAACCGGCTCCACAGTTCGAAGTACCCGGCGCCATCGACGCCACGGCACTTCACGCGCCCCCGCAACACATAGCCGGGCGGGCCGAGACCTGTGCCGTCGAGCGTGGCCACGTGCAACGTGGCGGAACCTTGCCGGTTGCCGCGCAGATGCCAGGCGTCGGCAGGTGGCTGGCCCGACGTTTCCGGTTCCGAATCGACCTGATCCACGCCAGATTGGTCTGGTGCTTCGAGTGCCTGCCAGCGAATGGCGCGAAGTGGTTTCCAGGCTGCCTGACCCCAAGCGTGCGATGTGCCGACACGTTCGCAGCAGGCCACCATGCCGAATGCCAACAGCAGGCTCGAACATCTGCGCATCATGGTTCCATTCCTTCCAACTCGGCACGGTGGGCCAGGAGCAATTGCTTGAGCGTATCCAGATCGATGCGCCCATCGGTGAACAACAGACGTGCGGTTCGCTCGAACTCGCTATGGATCTCGGTGGAATCGAACAACTTGATCCGCTCGATCAGCCGGTCGAGACGCAACCGAACGGTGGGGTACGAAATGCCATACACCGCAGCCAGATCCTTGAGAGACCCGGACGCCAGCAGGAATCGTTTAACGAACATCAGGTCTTCGTCGCATAGCCGATCGATCCAGCGGAGTGCGACAGGATTCGTCGGCGCTGCCACGCGTAGCGGCCTCATAAAGTGCAAACCTTGGAGCCAAATATCCTGTTTGTTCAATCTGAGATTATTTATATACTTTGTTTTGTTAATATCAATATTATTTTTATTTATTTTCTGGCCGTCGGGCAGGCGACTGGGAAATGCCGAAATTGGCCAGGCATTTTTCTAGCCAGACCGTCCTACGCAAGCACTGGGAAAGGCTCCCCGAGGTGGTGTTGCGCTACCGGGAAACTTTGGTGGGTGGCCCGCTTTCGGTTCGGGTGGCGTACGCAGCAGGGCAGGGGGGCGCTGCTGGGTCCGCCGTGGGGTTTGTACGCGCGCGACGAGCGCAACCGCTGACGCTCGGGCGGTTCAGGCACCGCGCACCGTGGCCAGTTTCCGGCGGGGCGTTGCACGCCGAATTAGCCCGATAAAACTACAACCGGTGCCATTTGATTTGAGTGCCAGCACGATTTGCCAGTGCGATTTGTTAGCGCGATTTGCCAGTGCG
>CAYSXM010000373.1:0-5156 GCA_964434905.1 uncultured Pirellulales bacterium
TGCTCGAACAAATCACCCTCAACAAAATGCTGACCGGCGGTCACAACACCGACGGTCGCCTCGGCGACGAAGGCTTGCTGGTCCTGATCGAACCACGCAACGCACAAGGCGAAATCGTCAACGTTCCCGGCGATGTCTCGGTGGTTCTGCTCGATCCCGCACTTCGTGGCGAAGCCGCTCGCATTGCTCGCTGGGATCTCGCCGCCGACGAGGTCGCCAGACACTTTCGCGAATTGCGATTGGGACGCGGCATCCGCCTCGAACTGCCCTGGCCGGGCACGCCGCCCGAACATGGCCAGCTCAAGTTGTTCGTACGATTCACCACGGCCGATGGACAGAAGTTCGCGGCTGAACGCCCCTTGGGCGTCGAACTGGCCGCTTCGGCCAGCCCTGGCTGGGCGCCCGCCGTACCTACTAGCGAACCAGTCGAAATCCCTACCGCCAATAACGAGGCAACCGATCCCGATGGCGCCACGATCGAGTGGCCCGCCGAAATTGCCAGCGAACCCCAACCGTCTCGCGGGCGAGATGCCAATCGGTCAGTTCCGCGGCCCCGAACTGGCAATCGTGCGCGCTCCTCTGCCGGCGCCCCTCTGAGTGGCCATCGACTGCCGCGCGTGACCCGAAACCGTTAGCCCAAACCGACCAGATTGCCTGGTTTTGCTCTCGGTCTTCTCCAGCGCCATTTCGAGCACGGCGTTATTGGGGCACAAATTGATGCCCATTACTGGATTGCAGGCCCGGTTTTTCACGATACAATCACAATCGAGCGATATACATCAGTAAAGTAATCAAGATACTGTCGCATCTGTTTCGGGTGATCAATTGTTGATCGACTCCGCCCGATCAAAGGACATTTTTCATGCCCCTGTGGTTTCTGACGAGTGGACTGTTGTTTGCCGCTGATGCGGCTGTGCCGCCACCGGCTTGGCACGCATGGATGGCGATCGGGGTCTTGATGCTCGTTTTCGCCGGCCTCATCACTAGCCGCTTGGCGCCCGACCTGGTGCTCATCGCGGGGGTCGTGTTGCTGCTGTTTGCCGGCGTGATCGACGTGAAGGACGCGCTGGCCGGAATGTCGAACGAGGGCATGATCACCGTCGGGGTGTTGTTCGTGGTCACCGCCGGCGTGGTCGAGACGGGCGCCGTGGCGTTGTTGGCCAATCGCCTGTTCGGACGCCCCAAGACCGATCAACAAGCACTGTTACGGCTGTTGATGCCCACCGCCGCGCTCAGTGCATTCATGAACAACACACCGCTCGTGGCGATGCTGATTCCCGCCGTCAGCGATTGGTCGAAACAGCACCGGCTCACCGTTTCCAAGCTGATGCTGCCGTTGTCGTACGCGGCCATCTTGGGGGGCACCTGCACGCTGATTGGCACCAGCACCAATTTGGTCGTGCAAGGTTTGGTCATCCAAACGGCTAAGGACCCTGAGCTGCAGGCCAAATTTCACCTGCCGGCTGAAGGGCTGCGCATGTTCGACATCACGCCGGTGGGGTTGCCCGCCGCGCTGGCCGGGCTGGCATTTCTGTATCTAGGCCAGCGCTGGCTATTGCCCGACCGCAAGCCGGTCATCAGCGAGATGGGCGACCCGCGCGAATATACAGTCGAAATGCTAGTAGCCCCCGATGGACCCCTGGTGGGAAAAACGATCGAGCAGGCTGGCCTGCGCCATTTGCAAGGGGTCTATCTGGGCGAAATCGAACGCGACGGCGATGTGATTCCCGCCGTCAGCCCGACGGAAAAACTGCGGGGAAACGACCGCTTGATCTTCGTGGGCGTCGTCGATTCGGTCGTCGATCTGCACCGCGTGCGTGGGCTGTTGCCGGCTGGAAATCAGGTCTTCAAGCTGGGCACGCCCCGTGCGAACCGCTGCCTGATCGAAGCCGTGGTTTCTCCCTCGTGCCCCATGGTGAGCAAGACGATTCGCGACGGCAAGTTCCGCACGAACTACAACGCCGTGGTGATTGCCGTGGCACGCAACGGCGAACGCGTGCAGCGCAAAATCGGCGACATCGTGCTGAAGCCTGGCGACACGCTGATGCTCGAGGCCCACCCCGCGTTCATCCAGCAGCAGCGCAACAATCGAGATTTCTTGCTGGTCAGCCGATTGGAAAACACCAACCCCCTGCGGCACGAACGGGCCTGGTTGGCGCTACCCATCATGCTGGCCATGGTGGTGGCGATGTCGACCAATTGGCTCAGCCCGCTCAAGGCCGCCATGCTGGCCTCGGGGCTGATGCTGCTGGGGCGCTGCTGCAGCACCTCGCAAGCGCGCAAGGCGGTCGATTGGTCAGTGCTCTTGTCGATCGCCGCCTCGTTCGCGCTCAGCATCGCGCTCGAAAAATCGGGCGCCGCCGCAACCATCGCTCACGGCATGATCGGCCTGGCCGGGGGGCACCCACTGACCACACTGGCGGTGTTCTATTTCGTCACGCTGGTGACCACGGAAATGATTACCAACAATGCCGCCGCCGCGCTCATGTTTCCCTTTGCACTGGCCACCAGCGAACAACTGGGCGTGAACGCGATGCCCTTCATTATCGTGATCATGATGGCCGCCTCGGCCGGTTTTGCTACGCCCATCGGATACCAAACCAACCTGATGGTTTACGGACCAGGCGGATACAAGTTCACCGACTACGTCAAAGTAGGTGTCCCGCTCGACCTGCTCATCATGGCGGTCACCATTCTGGTTACACCTTGGTTCTTTCCTTTCGCCATTGCGGCCAAGTGAGCTTCCTAGGCCGAGCCCCCCAAGTTAGCCGCGCAGCCCGTCGAAAAATTTCGACGCGCCTGCGTCATCGTCTGGATGCGGTGGCAAATTAGCGAGTGCCAATTTCCAGCCCCTTTCAGGGCCACCGCATTGCTGGTGTTGGGCTCTGACCAGGCGGTCGGGTGCACAGGTTAAAACTGGCGACTCGTGGCAAACAGCGCAACCTGGGATACTCGCGCGCTTTTTTCGTTTCAGGAAAAAATCGCGGTAAATTCCGCTCTGGTCGTCGCTGGCCGCGAGATTTGCGGCCGCTAATTGCTTCCCCCCTCCTGTTCTCCGAGCGGCTGGGATGCGAGAATACACCTCGCTGGGCGGTCGCAAAGTCTTGGTATCGGACCGCGTTGTTCGGTTTTCGCCGACGTGTAGGTGCAAGATGGTGTGTGGCGTGGCAACATGGCGGCAGGCCTTTCCGGCTCTGGCTTGGCCGCAATGTGTAGAAAACCCCCGGTTGCCGGACGGCCTGATCGTAGCAGTCGACAAGGATCCCGACTCCGAAGAATCGTGGGATGACGAGGACTTTGACGACGACTTCGACGACGACTTTGAGGACGGGTTAGACGACGAGTTAGACGCCGACCTGTTGGGTGACGGCCACGAAGATCTGGCAACCAAAGAAGACGCGGATGCCGAGATCGATCCGGACGACGATGACGAAGGGCTCGGACCCGAAGACGAGTTCTAGAACCGCTCAGCCCGTGGATTGCCCGGCAGCGGTCGGCCCGTATAATCGCCCGGGCACGCAGCGAACGGTACACGGCAGAGCGCACGCCAACACGAAGGACCCGCGGCATGACGAAGCCAGAACGAACGACGGAATTCTCGCCGTCTCTCGATCGCTCGGGGCGCGGCTGGCTGGCACGGATGCAGGCCCAAAGCCAAATTGAATTCGATATTGAGTTCTACCAGCGGATCTTGGAACGCAACCCACGTTTTGTCGACGTGCTGCGCTGCCAGGGCGAGTTGTTGACGCACCAAGGTCACCATCTGCGAGCGTTGGAAATCGATCGCCAATTGGCCGTACTACGACCCCACGATTGTATCATTCGCTACAACCTGGCTTGCAGTCTGGCTCTGGCCGGTCGGCTGAACGACTCGCTCGATGAGCTAGCCCAGGCGCTCGAACACGGGTACGACGATTTCGACCACCTGGAATGCGATCGCGATCTCGACGCCATCCGCGAGCTACCAGCCTTTGCCGAGCTCGTACAGCGTTTTGCCGAAGAATAGCCGCCTCTGCTCACTCATATCGCGGCTCGTCAGGCGACCAGCAGCATGCTTCATCTTGGGTCGCGTATCGAAGAGGCGGTCGAGTTTCTCCGTCGCCGTTGGACCGCGCGGCCGCGCGTGGGCATTGTGCTGGGAACCGGCCTGGGCGAGCTGGCCAGCGAAATCCAGGCTGAAGCCAGGTGCGACTACGAAGACATTCCGCACTTTCCCCAGGCCACCGCCGAAGGTCATGCCGGCCAACTGGTCTGTGGACGACTGGGCGGCTTGCCGGTGGTTGCCATGGAAGGGCGGATGCATGCCTATGAAGGCTACACGCTGCAACAACTCACCTTTCCCATTCGGGTAATGCACGCGCTGGGTGCCGATCTGTTGATCGTTTCCAACGCCTGTGGCGGCATGAACCCGCTGTATGCGGCGGGCGACGTGGTGGTGCTCGACGACCATATCAACCTGATGGGCGGCAATCCCCTGGTCGGCATCAACGACGACCGCTTGGGGCCTCGCTTTCCCGACATGTCGTGCCCTTACGATCCCGATTTGGCACAGCGCGCCCTGGCCGCCGCCCGGAAGCACAATTTCGTGGCTCATCGCGGCGTCTATGTCGGCGTGTTGGGCCCCAATCTCGAAACCCGCGCGGAATACAGATTCCTGCGGCTAATTGGTGCCGACGTGGTCGGCATGTCGACCGTGCCCGAAGTCATTGTCGCCGCGCACGCCGGAATGCGGGTGCTGGGGCTCTCGGTCGTTACCGACATGTGCTTGCCCGATGCGCTGCATGCGGCCAGCTTGGAAAACATCTTGTCGGTCGCCGCGGCCGCCGAACCCAAACTTCGCGCCATGGTGTTGGCCGTTCTAGAAGGCGAACCCCGACCGGTCGGGCGATCGTAACACGCGTGCGCGACCTGCAACTGCGCCCAGCAACCGGGCACCGCAACCGCCTGCCGGACACCTGGTAGTCGGTCGGCAGCGATGTTCAGTTGCACGGCAAGTTCACTTGGGCCCGAAACTTGGCATTGCCCAAGGGCGCCAGCACAGATCGCAATCGTCCTTGGTCATCCACGGCCACCACTTCCCCCGTGCTGATAGCGCGTGTTGCCCGTTGTGCCAGCGATTCAAATGGCAGCTCGACCACTTGCCCCTGGGCAATTCG